>JBDNGV010000262.1:0-3960 GCA_041689125.1 Daejeonella sp. | reverse complement strand
TCTTATCATTACTATGAATGCAGCTATAATGAGATCTAGTTTTTTATTTTTGTTACTTGCTTTTAGTTTGTTAGCTTGTAAGAATAAAGAGTACGCTAAACTAAAATCCAGTACTCGGAGAGTCTCTTCCGAGATGCGATACTTGGAGCGGAACACGGCAGGTTTAGCAGCTGTACTAGGTATTGGCGCTGCTTCTGAAAGTGTGGATACCACGATTACTCAGTTTGCGCCACTAAAGCAAAAAAGCTATATTCAAGAGTATAATTTTTTATATGATGCTATAAACGGTGAATCTTCTACCAATTATCTCCAGTCATTTGAATATGATACATTAAAGGAGCAATATAAAAGACAAGGCTTTGGTGATAAAACGCTCCGTGAAGATGTGGAAGTATATACGTGGTACCCATATTGGATGGGAGATGTTTGGAAGTCTTATGATTTTAATCTCATTTCAACGATTTCTTTTTTTTCTTATAAAATTGACCCCATGACAGGGAGTTATCTCAATCCTGCACAAATCGTGCAGTGGAGAGAGACTGATTTGTTGGACTCGGCATCCAAGTACCAAACAAAGACTCTACTCAACTTAGCATTGGAGGGTGATCAGAATCAGGAAGACTTTCTTCAAAATGAATCACTTTGGAACGTTACAATGGACTCTATAGCGGTGCTGATAAAGGAAAGAAATGCAGATGGAATTGAGATAGAGTTTCCGGGTATCACTGAACCAAGTGCCGTTAAATTTCTGGGCTTTGTGAATTTTATGAGGGATAATTTAGATTATCGTTTTATATCAAAGAAAATGTTTGTGTCTGTGGTGATCCCAGCTGCTCCTAAATCCTTCCCTGTAGACTTAGTAGGGCTAGATGAAGTTGTAGATTTATTTATTGTAAAAGGCCTGGATTACCATGAGTTCGATGATACCACTCCAGCGATAGCTCCGCTACGAAGTGGTGTAGCTGGTGGTTTTAGTCTGGAAAACACACTAAGTGAATATCTTGAAATGGGCTTGAATGCTGAGAAATCGATATTAGCCCTGCCCCTTTATGGGGCTCAATGGTCGGGATCATGGGATGTTGATGAAGGATATTATTCCAGTAATTTTGAAAAGAAAGTAACCTTATCTGAAGTCAATAGAGTGTATCAATCTAGGGATTCTAGCTATTTAATAAGTCCTATGCTGGATGAGGTGATGATGACAAATTATTTTTTCTTGGAATTTCCGGATGGTACATCTGTGGAAAGTTGGTATGATGATAGTTATACTCTTTCAAAAAAAATGGATTTGGCACTTTTTCGAAAATTCAAAGGTGTGGGTTTATGGGCTCTAGGTTATGATTTGGGGCTTGACGATATCTGGGTAGTCGTTGAAGATAAATTTGCAAGTGATGCTGTATATATAAATGATCCTATTGCTGAGATGGACGGATATCCAATAAGGGTCGCATCCTTTCTTCGTAAATATGAGAAATTCTTCGTGTTGACATTTTGCGCTACAACCATTATTTTAATCTTATCGCTAGCGTTGGCTTTTTCTGATTGGCGATTTAGAAGTTCTATTTTAGCGAGGCAATTGTATAGAATTATCTTTCTCTCGATTTGTATTTTCATTTTCTTAATGATTTTCTCTGTTTTCGGTATTTTGGAAGGTAGTAATTGGAGATTGGTTATTCTTTTTATATTGGGAGCTGTATCGAGTTACTATATTGAAAAATATGGAGGACTGATGAAAGTCAACAAACCCTAATAGCTGTATGAACAAGTTATTAAGAGAAATAATATTATTCTTTGTGTTTGCTTATCTAGCAGTCTGGATTTGTATATTAATTCTCGCTGTTTTGGATTTGAGATCTTCTTCACAAGTGATCAGTCAGATTGATGAGATTTTCCTTATTCAGTTGTCTATATTTATTTGGATTATGTCCTTTCTTTGTTTGTATGTCATTCGACTAAGTATATTATTTTTTTATAAAAAGTTCAGTTCATAGACTTCCATTTATAAAGGATTTGGTTTGGATAAGTTTGAAGATTTTATGTTTAATTTACAGCGGTATTAAACTAATCTGCACGTCATTAATTTGTTCCGTTATAAACGGATAATGTATCAATGATATGGCTTACTATGAGTTTAATGGGAGTCACTGAATGAAGATCTTACAGGATAGTAGATCCATCTTTTTTAACTATTTATTGAGTCACAAAAGTGGTCTTGTTATTTATTCAAATATAGTTGAACCTAATACCAATAATAGTCTCTATTAATATTTAGGTATACCTATTTTATTTTAGATTATAATTGATTTGATGCTGGGCTAGTTAGAAATTAATATTTTCACAATTACACCTGAAATAGAAAAGTTAATTTTGTAATTCATAAAATGATGTTTCATTGGCTTGGTTGATAGTAGACATAAAGCTTCTTTGAAGTAGTTATTACATATTACAACACAAGTATAAATTCATGTAAAAATTTCAGAATAATGTTATTTGGTTATATAAACGATAGATTATTTACTTACTTGTGCAAAAGTTTAAACTTAATAAGTTTTGACTTTAGTGACAGAAACCAATCCTTAGTTGATTAAATTTGCTTTTGATTTGGAGAATTCTCTCTTTCGTTGTGATTTTATAATCAATTTATGTTATATTGTAATTGTATCACAAGAAAAAAATCAATTAATTACCACCCGGTTTACAGCCTATATTAGTTAGATGTTTTAAAAAAATAGTTGTTAGGACTATGCCTTATTGATGAAACCGACTAAATAAATATTCGAAATATCAAGTTCTTGCAGTATTTGAATAAAACAGAATAATTGAGGTATTGATTTAAAAGTATCCTTATTTTATTTGTGATTGATCAATTTTCAAATAAGCAGATTCATAAATTGGGACATATAATGCGATTAAATATTTAAATATCTAATAAATGATGTTGTCACGTCAGCAGAGTTCATATATCCCTAAGTTCGTATAGAAAAATTTTAATTTATTTGCTGGAAAAATCAAAAAATTATGATTTTTTTATTTTCATAGATAAATCATTCTTTTAAATATTGATTCAGTGCAAGAGATCTACTATGGCAAAAAGAAAAACTACTCTTATATTTATAGACAACAATCAAAAAATTAGAAACCCTGTTTTTATTCCTTCTTATCTTATAGAACATTTGAGGATTATTTTTCTCGGATTTTTTGTTCTCGTAGGAGTTGGTATATTTACCGGTTTTTCCTCTAGAAACATATATTTATATGAACAATATAAAGAAGTGGAGGTCCACAGTTTAAAAAATAGGATGGAATCGGAAATGCTATCTAAAAAGTATGATTCTATTGTAAAGCTTATCACTGATGTTAATACTTTATTAATTGATAAAGGCATTGTTAGAGATACAGGAGATATGATTGATGATGAACTGATTGTTAACATGCAAATAGACAAGGATTTAAGTAATTTATCAAGCCAACTATCAAATTTTAAATTTAATTTATCTGCTATTCCCATTGGAATCCCTGTGGCTGGCTCTGTTAGTTCTAGTTTTGGTTATCGGAAAAACCCTTTTAATGGGTCAGATGTAGAAAGTCACCAGGGTCTTGATTTTATTGCGGCTCACGGGGCTATAGTTAGAAATACTGGCAGTGGAAAGGTGGTTTTTTCTGGGTATAATGGTGGCTATGGTAATTTGGTTATTGTAGATCATGGTCAGGATTATGTCACTTATTACGGACATCTTTCTGTAATAAGTGTACAGAAAGGACAAGTAATTGAATCTAATATTGAGATAGGTCGTGTAGGTTCAACTGGTAGATCAACCGGTCCGCATCTCCATTATGAAATAAGATACAACGGTAAAATATTAAATCCGATTAAGTTTTTAACTGTAAATTAATTATGTTCCAAAAGAAAATCAACCTATCAACTATTTTGAATGATGCTCAAATTTCATCAATTTTTGG
>JBDNGV010000261.1:0-1661 GCA_041689125.1 Daejeonella sp. | reverse complement strand
TTCCTGCAGCAGAAAAGAAACATGCCGAGGAGGAACGCCGAGACCATGAGCACCTAGAAAACAATAAGCCAAACGCGAATAAATGCCGCCGCTGTCCCGCACGTGCGGGAATGCTAAGTTAGTACTTTGGCTTGGTCTATGCCTACCGCACCATCCGCCTTGGGCGGAGAAAAAAAAAGTTAACGGAGATGTAGTACTTAGGCCACGGCTTATGAACATTAATGTCGGTTTAGGTATAGCTATTGCTGGATTAATGGAAGGGAAAACATCCTAACACTGAGAATTTCTTATTCAAACAAATAGCTAGGGTTTATTTTTTAATTAAAACTTCAAAACGTATTATCTAGAGTATAAAAGGATATTTTATTCGCTGTTTCATTTTTTACTAATAAAAATGATTAATTAATGTTAATCTGTTGTTTACTAAATGATGGGCAATAATTATCTTTCATCAGGTGATAAATTATTTATGATCAGATGTTTATTTGAGCACAATCCCAAAACCATTCATATTAGATAAACGGTTCCGAAGAACGATTCTCCCGGTGTAAAACCGGGACCTAGCCAGCAAAATCAAAAAAAAGATGCAGTATCATACAATCAGCACCTACGAGCATTAGATTTTGGGATCATACCCGGAATACTTTCATATTTCCCTATCCCCCAAAAGCAGCGATCGCTTTTTTTTGATGTGTGGTGGATTAGTGGCTAGGCACCTATGGATTGAAAAAGGCTTTTCTTTCTTTTGGCCTTCAAACCTGAGCCGCCCTTCAGCGGCGAAAGCATGAACACCTCTAAAAACAACAAAAATGGTGAATAACAAATTGGCCTTCCCGGCAATAGAGGGAGGCAAGGTTAAAGGCGGGGGCTCTTACTTCTAATTTAGCTAAAACATCCAATTGAGAAGCTTAAATTGAGATATTTTGTATATTTCTTATTTTACCTAGACAGCAATTCTCAACTCTCAATTATCAACTGTCAATTATCATCTAACTTCCCAGTTCCAAAATCCTATCAAATTCCTCCACATTCAAACTCATTACTGATAATCTCCCCTGCTTAACCAGACTGATATTTTTAAGGCGTTCATCAGCTTTAATTACTTCGAGTGTAACCGGATTTTTTAATGTCTCTAACGGAGCAAGGTCAACCACAACCCAATTTGGATCTTCAGTTGTTGGATCCTGATAAAATTCTTTAACTACTTTTGCAATACCAACCACTTCTTTTCCTTCATTACTATGATAAAAAAGCACCAAATCCCCATCTTTCATCTCCCTCAAATTATTCCTAGCTTGGTAATTACGCACACCATCCCAGAATGTACGGCCATCTTTATTGAATTTTTCCCAACTGTATTTAAAAGGTTCTGATTTGACTAACCAATGATTCATATTTTATGTTGTTTTTGATACGTTGAAGACTGTTTTTTAATTAATTCTGCCAATTGGTGACAAGAATTGGTGACAAATATAATTCAAAAGACAACTGAATCGTGAAGAAAAATACGCATTAACAGCTACTAAATCGGCAATGGTCACGCCAGACCTCGTTTGTTAATAACGTTACACTGCTATTAACTGCTCTATGCTCCAACTCATTGTCTAGGGCTGTTCGCCCTGGACAAACCCACCTAAGCAGTCTGTCATTCTCATTGCTTC
>JBDNGV010000260.1:0-2784 GCA_041689125.1 Daejeonella sp. | reverse complement strand
TGTAATCGGTAATTACAACTGCACCAATTTCGGTAAATAAGAGTGCACCATATTTGGCAACAATAATGCACCACCTGTAATCCCTTTGGGGCATGCCCCAAAGGGATTTTGGACTATTTTGCTAGTCTACAAAAACTAGCATTTTATGAATGTGTATTTGAACAAATTCATGGTTTATTTCGAGATTCACCGCCTACACAGAGATGGGTTTACCATCCGGCAGATCAGTAAAGAACTTGTCATCAACCGGCGGACGGTGAGCAGGTATCTTTCCATGTCAGAACAGGAGTTCGAGCAGATGATAGTCAGCCAGTCCGACCGGAATAAAGTATTGGCCCCCTATGAAGCTTTTGTAAAGTCCCGCCTGGAAAAATTTCGGGATACCCCTTCCGCCCAGATGCATGACTGGCTGAAGGAAAATTTTGCGGATCTGCCCAAAGTATCTCCCAAAACCGTCTTCAATTTTGTTTCCTGGGTCAGGAGCAAGCATAACCTCCCCTTCATCAGTTCTCCCCGCCAATATGGGATGGTGGAAGAACTCCCTTATGGCAGACAGGGGCAGGTCGATTTTGGGGAATACAATATGCGCAACACCTTCGGAAAAAGGGCAAAAGTATTTTTCTTCACCCTGGTACTTTCCCGCTCCCGCTTCAAATATGTCTGGTTCACCGACCGGTACTTTACCGCACATCTTGCCATCCATGCCCATGAAAATGCCTTTGGCTACATCGGGGGCATACCCGCAGAGCTTGTCTATGACCAGGACAAGGTGTTTGTTGTCAGCGAAAACGGCGGGGATATCATCCTTACCGATGCCTTCAGGGCATATACACGGGAGCAGGCGTTTTCCCTGCACTTCTGCCGGAAAGCGGATCCTGAGAGCAAAGGAAAAGTGGAGAACGTGGTCAAGTATGTCAAGCAGAATTTCCTGTATAACCGCACCTTCCACAACATAGAAACCCTGAACGATGAAGTGATGGGATGGTTGGGCAGAACCGCCAACCACCTGCCGCATGCGGTAACCCAAAAACCTCCCTGCTCAGAACTGATACTGGAAGAACCTTTCCTTACCCCTTACCTGCCATTTACCGCACAGTCCGTTTCCCTGAGTGCCTATGCGGTGCGCAAGGATAATACAATCTCCTTTAAAGGTAATTTTTTCTCTCTTCCGCTGGGCACCTACAAAGGGAAGGAAACCCGGGTCGCCGTACAGATACGGGGAGAGGAACTGATCATATCCTCTCCGGGGGACACCTCCGAAATATGCCGACATGCCCTTCCTGCTGGCAGGGGAATCAAGGTCATCAACACCGATCATAAAAGGGACAAAACAGCTTCGGTGCAGGAAATGGTTAGCCGGGAAGCGGACTTGTTCGGGAATCGGGAAAAGGCCCTGCAATGGCTTGAAAAAGTCAGAGAGAAAAAGCCACGCTATACCAGAGACCAGCTGGCCATCATCAGGGAGGCGGTGGGGAAATCAGATGGACTGACAGTCTCACTGGCACTGGACTACTGTCTGGAAAAGGGGATTTACAATGCCACCGACTTCAGGAGCATCCTAGAACTCCAGCAACCTGTGGATAAAGCGGAACCCAAAACAGCGAAACTCAACCCCCTGAGCGGAAAAGTGCCTGACAGCGCTAATATAAGGCCGGAATCGGCAAGCATGGATACATACAGCGATATACTGGATCCCAAAACAAAAAACAATTTATAAAAACAAAAGCCATGGGACATCCAGAAACGGATCCGTTCCATAGCCCAACCACTCCAAAACAGATACAGAATGGAAAAAAAAGAACAGATCGAAGCCTTCTGCAGGCAGTTCAAGATCACCGGAATGGCAAATAGTCTTCCCCAGGCCGTAAACAAGGCAGAAAAGGAGAGCCTGGGGTACATGGACTTTGTATACCGGCTGCTTAAAGAGGAATCCGACCACAGGATTCGCAACGAGGTAGTCAGAAGACGGAAAGCGGCCTGCCTACCCCTGAAATGTGACCTTGATCAATACGATACCACCGTAGACAACGGCCTTGGACTTACAAGGATCAACCAGCTCAGGGAGCTTAACTGGCTAGACCAGGGATTCAACATCATGTTGATGGGTCCCTCAGGGACCGGAAAAACCATGCTGGCAGCCGGATTATGTGCAGATGCCATTGATAAGGGGTACAAAGCCTATTTTAAAACCATGGAGGAACTGGTAACCATGCTCAAAACAAGGGAAATGATACGCTCGGCACAGACAGAGTACAGACGCCTTATAAAAGCCGATCTGATAATCATTGATGACATCATGCTTTTTCCGGTGGAAAAGAAAACATCGGTGGAGCTGTTCAACTTTATCAATGCCATTTATGAGCAGACATGCATCATCATCACAACCAATAAAATGGCCGCTGACTGGGCCAAATTGCTCGATGATGAGGTACTGGCAACCGCTTTGTTGGACAGGCTGCTGTTCCGTTGCGAAATTATAAACCTATCAGGGAAAAGTTATAGAATGGAAAACAGAAAATCTTTCTTCGAAAACAATAATTAACCTGCTTATATTTACAAAGTGGTGCATTCCTGTTGCCATTTTTGGCGCATTCCTATTTACCATTTTTGGTGCATATTCAGTTACCGACTACACAAAGTCAGAGAATGCTTGAAAGAAAGGAATTTGCGATGCTGAAAGGCTATAAATACACTTTCCTGAAAAACGATCACAACCTGAGTGAAAAGGCCAAAGAAGACAAGTATAATATTCTGACCTTACTACCCAGTATCGCCAATGCTTAC
>JBDNGV010000259.1:0-4775 GCA_041689125.1 Daejeonella sp. | reverse complement strand
TCCGGTTGGCATTTCCCGGTTCATTTCAAACCCTTGACGATAGCCCAACAAGGCCACTCCGATTGGTGCCAAAACAGAAAACTTACTCGTTTTGTAATCTTTTATATTAAGGCTGACCAGAATAAAATTATATTTCTACCCGCTTTCGATATCCTTTATTTCTATACTGAAATTCTCTGATATAACGTTATCAGGCGTGTCTTCAGATTTGAGCATTCTGGAGATTTTCAACTCTATACTTAGCTCCCTTTTGTTAAATTTTGACATTTTGGAACTCAGATTTAGGTGATTTTGAATGGGAAGATTTTCCGTGGCCGGAATGAATGAATTCGAAATTTAAAATTCACGAGGATATTAAAATTGGATTTTGGGCGTTTAAACACGCTGTCCGCTATATCTTTTTGGCCTCAAAAAGCCAAAAAGGATACCGCTTCCATCGTTAACGCAGCCAGTATAAAAAATAGCTGCCTGTGCAAGATATAGCTAGAAAATAATGATTAAACTCAGGTTAATAAAGTCCTTATAGCTTATCTGGAAAGAATTTCTTATTGGAAAATTTAAACGGTTTAATATGTCGCAGGAAACAAAAGCCACCTGCATTCTGATTGCCAGGTACTTTATTATTTCCTTAAAATTTAACATCAAATTTTCATCAATAGTTTTCGGGATTAATCCAAAGCAAAAGCTACATAACTGTCTCCCTTGTGCATTCCCAGTTTTGTACCTCCACATGCAATCACTATATACTGCTTCCCATTAACCATATAGGTTGAAGGGGTAGCAAAACCTGAAGCAGGCAAAGGATGCTCCCATAATAATTTTCCGGTTTTCTTGTCAAATGCTCTAAAGGTATTGTCCTTGGTAGCTGCAATGAATAATAAACCACCGGCAGTTACTAGAGGTCCACCATAATTTTCGGTTCCTGTTATCGGGATACCTTTCTTTGTCAGTTCTTTAATTTCACCCAAAGGGATTTGCCATACCTGCTGCCCAGTGTTCAAATTAATTGCACTGAGCGTTCCCCACGGAGGAGTAATGGCCGGATATCCCTTTTCATCTAGAAATTTATTGTATCCGTTGAATCGATAAGGCACATCTGGATACTCATCTTTAGCCTCAACTATTGACTCATCCAACTCTTCACCAAAAATATAGGAGATAATGGATTGTTTTTCTGCATCACTGATCTGGCTAAATCCAGGCATCATACCTTTGCCGTTTGTAATGAGTCTAGTTGTTACTGCCCGACCAAGACGTTCCCTGATCCCAATCAAAGCCGGGTAACCACTCTGAGGATTTCCCGAAAAATCGGAACGATGGCAGGACTGGCAATAATTTAGATACAATGATTTACCGGTACTAATGCTCTTTGTTTTTACTTCATTCTTAGGACTCAAGCTAAATAACCAGGCCATTTCATTAGAGTTGACATAGATAATACCTTCCTTATCAACTGCTGCTCCACCCCATTCTGCCGCACCATCGGGTCCCGGAAAGATCAGGGTGTGCCGAAAGTCAAGCGGTTCAAAGGCACCCAGCTTAGCTTGCCGAAAAACAGTTAAAAGGGAATCCCTTTTCCCTGAGAAATGTGTGATATCATTTTCATTCAGGCTTTGTCTTGCAAATGGCTTAGGCATGCGCGGAATTGGTTGCGTAGGCCATGTTTTTTCTCCCGGAAGTGTAGATTGCGGCACCGGAATCTCATCAATCGGAAAAACAGGTTCACCGGTTACACGATCAAAAACAAAAATATGTCCTGATTTAGTAACCTGAGCGACCGCATCAATACTTTTCCCATTCCTTTGAATTGTGACGAGATTTGGCGGAGCAGGAATATCCCTATCCCATACATCATGGTGAACTGTCTGAAAATGCCAGATATATTTCCCAGTTCTGGCATTCAGGGCGATCAATGAATTCGCATAGAGATTTTTACCTTCGCGATTACCTCCATAAAAATCAAAAGATGCCGAGCCGGTTGGAACGTAAAGAATTCCTCGCTTCCGGTCGACCGCCATGCCTGCCCAATTATTTGCGGCACCAATTGCCGGATTTTTGTATGCATCTGCCGGCCAGGTTTCATATCCGGGTTCACCGGGATGAGGAATAGTTTTAAAAACCCAAGCTAGTTTACCGCTTATTACATTAAATGCCTGTATATGTCCAGGAGCAGATCCTGTACCTTCGCCAAGCCTCAAGGGCATGATAATCAAGTCGCCAAAGATAGTACCCGGGGTAGTTGATGACACGAATTTATTTACGGATTCTTCTCCCAAACCACTTTTCAAACTAACTCTACCCCCTTCTCCAAACGAAGCAATCGGTTTTCCTGTCATGGCATTCACCGCATATAGCCAGGTTTGAAAAGCATACATGATCCGTTTATCTTTGCCTTTAGACCAATATGCCACACCACGATTCACATTCGAAGCCCCCTTTTTTTCCGGAGAAAATCGCCATAATTCCTGCCCACTAGCTGCATTAAGCGCAAATAAGTGATTAGAAGCTGTTACAGCGTATAAACGATTTTCAACGATAATGGGATTGCACTGCACCTGTCCAGAATCTCCGGTATGAAATTCCCAAACCGGTTTCAAGGATTTTACGTTATCCGTATTGATCTTTGAAAGCGATGAATAATGATTTCTATCGGCACCTCCAAGATATTCAGGCCAGTCGCTTTGCTGAGAATCTGCCAGATACCCGCGGAAATTTAAAAACACAAGTCCAATGCCAAGCACTGTAACAATCCTGAACAGGAGATTCTTCATTAGGATATAATTAGATCAGTAAAAGACCATACTTCATCCTATTAAATTATAAAAATTTATCAGAAATTTGGTTTTACATTTTGCAAAGAAAATAATATCAAAGACAATTTACTTTTTCGGGTAAACCAGCAAGGGTACTGATGAATTAAATGAATACTCTGCAGTACTACTTGAAAGAAATAACTTCTGAAAAAATCCTTGGTTCTGATCAGTAAACATTACCAGAATAGAAGGCTTATGTTTTTTAATCACTGCCTGTAGGTTTACAACCAAATTATGAAGCAGATTAATAGTTTGAAGACTGTATTTGATATGTGATTTAGGGAACTTGCGAATGATATTCTCGATCACTTTCGAATTGAAAACAATATCTGAAGGGTAATTCAGATGAAGCAGTTCAATTTCTGCTCCTAAAGAATTTGAAAATTCAACAACCCTTTTCATCTCCTTCTCAAGATCTGAAAGATCCGTAGCATATAAAACAGATTTAATTTTAGTTTGCCTGTACGTATTAGGAACAGCAATAACCGGTACTTTAGATTGAAGGATTAGGTTGGAGGTATTGGTTCCAAATATCTTTTTAGCTATGCCTCCGCCTCTTCTGCTGATGCAGATGAAATCAAATGATTTGTCCTTTGCAAATTTTAAAATATTTCCATCAGTTATAAAAGAACTTGATATGACATGATTTATTTTACCCGCAACAGCACCCATGCCTTTATAAACTATCGCTACAAATTTTTCAAGTTTAGTTTTAAGCATTGTGGCTTCATGATTTTCATAACTGGTGTATTTTTTATCAGCCCAGGAAGTAGGCTTCATAATGTAATAGGAATGGAAAAATGTCAGTTCACATTCATGCTGTGAAGCCATTTGTATAGCAAAGCGCATCGCTGCTTTGGAATTAGCTGAGAAATCGGTTGTAACTAGAATCTTTTTCATAACAAGTGGATTGATTTTAAGTATGCAATTTTATTTAATCTAAATAAGATAATTCTAAAGAATAATTATTGTATAAAATACTTAACCCCGACTTTTGACATAATACTAAGTTAAGGTTTTGAATTTAGAAGTAAATGACACTTCTCAAAAATGCCAATGACTATGATCACATTATCGTAATTAACAAAACCTCATGTTTGAACTTAATCCCGCAAATGCGGAATTAAAAAACCAGAAACTAACGAATGAAAATGAGTATTTTAACAATGTACAATTAAAAAGCAAGAGCCTTATTCTTTATTTGCGGGATATTTTTTCTTCTTTCTTGGAGCTCCTGAACTGAGATAGAATAATACAAATCCTGAAAAAATAGTAAACAATCCGAAAATAGAAAACGTCCTGAGCAGGATATTTCCAAAATTATCCCGGCCTTCATAATCCATAGTATGCATCATCCACATAAAATCAAAGATTCGCCATTTTTGATTTCTGATCTTTTGAATAGTACCCAATTCTGCAGAAACAAAAACAGTTGTCCGGGAAGGATATTCAAAGCGAATGGCAAATGCAGGCAAAGGATTTAATCTGTATTCATGATGTGATGATGTCTTATCCAGTAACTTTACGTCAATGACCTTTGAATCTTCCTTAAAAGCGGATTTGGCGATAGCAACTGCCTCAGCCGTCGTCAGTGGCCCGCGCAAAGCTGCACTAAACGCATCTGCAAGTTGAATAGTCGGTTTATTCTCAATCATTTGCCCTGAATGGCTAGAATGAGATGCCGGATCAGGAAAGTAATGGATCTGATAATATGGCTTCCCTAAAATCCCAACCAATTTAAGTTCTTTAATGGAGTCGAAATCTCCATTTTCTTTTAGCTGCTTAAGTACTTTAGAGGGAGAGACAAGTTCTGAATTAACTGGTATCAAAGCCGAAGGTTTCATATTGAGTTCACCATGAATATCATCCATATTGCTCCAACTAAAATAAATTCCCCCAATGGTCCAAAACAAAAATTGAACCCCAAGGATTACCCCCAGATAACGATGTATCTTCCTGATT
>JBDNGV010000258.1:0-4056 GCA_041689125.1 Daejeonella sp. | reverse complement strand
TTAGAGCTTTGGACAAACACTGATAAGTATGAGAACAAGGTTTATGTTCTTCCTAAATATCTGGATGAGAAAGTAGCACATTTACACTTAGCTAAAATTGGTGTGGAACTCGAAACTCTTGATCAACATCAAGCTGATTACATTGGCGTTGCTGTTCAGGGTCCATTCAAAGCGGATACTTACAGATACTAAATTTTGAGGTAGGAAGTAAAAGTACTGAATGCCGATATTAAGTTTAAGTGACTGAAAGCAGCCATTATTTACAAGAATGCTTACTTTAGGGTAAGCATTTTTTTTGCTCAAAACTTTCTCTGACCTGAAAGTTTTTCAGCTTTCTTATCAATTAGCAATAGGGATTTTTAAATTGGCCGAGTGTTTTCCAGTATATGAAAAATATTCTCTAAGGAGCCAAATAGTTCATAAAGCAACATTCATGTTTCGTCTTATTTAGTTTTCTAAATGTTCGGATTTTTACCGAACTTTTCGTATAATTGTTCAGCATATGGAGATAATTGGACTTGGCAAACTTGAAAAATTAAAATCTAAGAATCGCGGTAACACGATACTTTGCCAAGAAATAGACAGAATAATTGATGACCTCGAGAACAAAAACTGCAATAATCAAGAAGCACTAAAAAGAATCAGACCCGATGCTGATCTTGTCCACAATGATGGGTTTTACATATTCAATATACATATTCATCGAGTTATGATTCTTATAGAATTTGAGCCCGAAGGTAATGCAAGCATTGTTTGGAGTGGAAGTTACGATGACTATCAAACCACTTTCAAAAACAACAAAAACACAATAAACAAGTGGTTGAAGGAACGAGGGTTTATTAATTAAAGAATTAATTATGAAAGAGCAAGCAGATTTGAATAAAATTTTGAAAACCGGGAAATTAACCAATGAGTTAGATCTCGAAAGAGCATTAATTCTAGATAGAAAACTACGCTTACATGTAAAGGATCATCCAGAATTAACTGAATCTAGGAAGAAACTTCGATCAATTATAAAATCATATGAGGAAGTGCATTGGTCAAAAGAATCTGAAATTAGTGAATCACAGATCAAGGAAAGTGACATTGCAGAGTTCATTGCAGACCAAGAAGGGATTTTTCTTGAAAAAAGAAAAAATATTATTAAAGAAAAATTGGTTAAATTGAAAATAACCCAACAAGAATTAGGAAAACTTTTGGGACATGGCAAGACTTATATGTCAGAATTGGTGAATGGAGTAAGTCCATTTAGCATGCGAGATTTAATAATATTGCATAAGTTGTTTCAAATTAAATTGGATGATTTAATTCCAACCATAATTTCTCAAAAAGATAGATTAAGAATAAAAACTTCTTTAGGTGAATTAAATAACCCGAAACTCAGACTTGAGAAAGAAGACCTGATATTCATATAAGTAGGCACAAAAGTTTAATTAACAAATCGTTTTGCCCAAAAAATGTATGCCAACATTGTAGAAGAATAATGAAATCGGGGCTATTAAGAAGAATTTTAGAAATATCTAATTTATTCTTCCGAATCTTTGGAAGAATCAAGGAATAGCTGAATTTTGCAAAAAATGTGATTATATCAACCTCAACAATTCAAGCTATTAGAGATGAAAACTGACGAAATCGGTGAAAAACTATATAAGCTATATATTAACTCGAAATCTTAATCTAATTTAGCACCGATTTTTCTCATATCTCATATCTCATATCTCATATCTCATATCTCATATCTCATATCTCATATCTCATATCTCATATCTCATATCTCATATCTCATATCTCATTCACCCTTTACCATGGCAAAACTCTCCATTAATATAAATAAAATAGCTACACTTCGTAATTCAAGAGGGAGCAACAACCCCAACTTGGTAAATGTAGCCCTAGATGCCGAACGATTTGGAGCTGAGGGAATTACTGTACATCCAAGGCCGGATGAAAGACATATCCGCTATCAAGATGTATTCGATCTGAAGAATGCAATCAGTACCGAATTTAATATCGAAGGGAATCCCAAAGAACAGAAATTTGTGGATTTGGTCTTAGCAAATTTACCGGCTCAGGTTACTCTAGTTCCTGATATTGAAGGACAGTTAACATCCAATCATGGATGGGATACCATAAAGCATCAATCTTACCTGAAAGATATTATCGCAGAATTCAAATCTGCCGGCATTCGTGTATCCATTTTTGTTGATTCTGCAGAAGAAATGGTCGAGGCAGCGAAAACTACAGGAACTGACCGAATAGAGCTTTATACAGAAGCTTATGCAAGCAATTATCATGCTGACAAGGAATCTGCTATCAAGCCTTACATTGTAGCAGCAAACTTGGCTAATAAACTTGGTTTAGGTATCAATGCCGGCCATGACCTTGACCTTCATAACCTTAAATATTTCTCTCAAAACATTCCCGAATTATTGGAAGTAAGTATCGGGCATGCACTTATTTGTGATTCTCTGTATTATGGATTGGAAAATACAATCCAAATGTACCTTAGAGCCTTAAAAAATAATTAATTTCATAATCGTCAATAATCATGATTAAAGCTCTGGACATTGAAAATTTTCTGCAACTGGCCAAAATAGTGCCGGTAATTGATGTCAGAACCCCGCTTGAGTTTGAACATGCCCAAATTCCGGGTGCTCATAATCTTCCTATATTCTCGAATGAAGAGCGGGTAAAAGTTGGAACATGCTTCAAGCAAAAAGGTCGTGAACAAGCTATTTTGCTCGGATTCGACCTAACCGGACCAAAATGGTCAGGATTTATAAAAGAGGCTCTCAGGTTAGCTCCAGAAAAAAAAATCTTGGTTCATTGTTGGCGTGGAGGAATGCGAAGCGGTGCAATGGCTTGGGCTTTAAATCTGTATGGATTTGAAGTATATCTACTCGAAGGTGGTTATAAGAGATATCGTAACTGGGTTTTGGATCAATTTAAACAAAAGTATTCTATAATCATTCTTGGTGGGATGACCGGATCCGGAAAAACAAAAACTCTGAATCAACTAAAAGATCTTTCACAACAGGTTATTGATCTCGAAGATCTCGCGCAACATCAAGGTTCTTCCTATGGATCTATGGCACAGCTCATTCAGCCTAGCCAGGAACAGTTCGAAAATTTACTCGCAGGAGAGCTAAATAAAATAGACAAAAATACTCCGCTTTGGCTTGAAGATGAAAGTTTGTCGATCGGACGATGCTTCATTCCTAACCCACTTTTCCATCAGATGCGCCAGGCTTCTGTAATGAGACTTCTGGTTCCTTTTCAGGAAAGAGTCGACTTTCTTGTAAAAGAATACGGAGCCCTTGATAGGGAGTTCCTGATTGAAAGTACCTCGAGAATTGGAAAAAGATTGGGACCTGAACAAACCCGCGATGCAATTCTGGCTATTCGTGAAAACAGCATGGATGATTTCATAAGAATTGTTCTGGTTTATTATGATAAAACCTATGCCAATGGTCAAGGTAAAAGAGCTCAAGAAAGCATCCAAATCGTTCAATGCAGAAGTACAGATTCAGAAGAAAATTGTAAACTCTTGTTGAATTGCATTAAATCAAAACGAATTATTAATGCAGACATTCAGTCCCAAATTTTTTAAGAACTATTAATGTTATGTATATCTCAAATCTCCTGTCTCAATACTCAATACTACCTTAAATGAATCCGGAAGAAATAAAATTAACTCAATATTCACACGGTGCAGGCTGTGGATGTAAAATCAGTCCGGCAGTTTTAGATATCATTTTACATAGTCCGATTAGCCACACTGCTGACCCTAACTTACTCGTTGGAAATAATACCCGGGATGATGCGGCTGTGCTCGATCTGGGCAATGGAACCGCCCTCATTTCCACTACTGATTTTTTTATGCCAATTGTGGATGATGCATATGACTTTGGGAGAATTGCCTCAGCCAATGCCATCAGTGACGTTTACGCAATGGGCGGAAAGCCTGTATTAGCTATTGCAATTCTGGGTTGGCCAATTGATAAATTATCACCTGAAGTTGCTCAAAAAGTGCTCGAAGGGTCCAGAGCAATTTGT
>JBDNGV010000257.1:0-9416 GCA_041689125.1 Daejeonella sp. | reverse complement strand
GGATTGAGGTTTGCTTTTATTTTTCTTGCTGAATATTCCATGATGTTTTTGGTCGGTATGATTGGTGTGATTTTGTTTCTTGGTGGATGGAATACTCCGCTACCCAATCTTGGTGCCGCCAAACTTGCCTTATGGACTAGCGGGATTGGCTGGGGAATATTCTGGATTCTGATCAAGACATTCGCAGTTGTTGCAGTACAAATCTGGATCAGGTGGACCCTGCCAAGGCTTAGGGTCGATCAACTAATGAGCTTTTGTTGGAAGGTTTTGACCCCTCTGGCATTTTTGTGTATGCTTATCTCAGGCTTATGGCGGCTTGGTGTAATGCAATAAAATATTTGATAGTAAAAATTATCCTGTTATAAGATGATTAAAAAGGTGTTACATGCTTTCAAAAGTATATTTAAGGGATTAAGCCTGACCATGAGCCATTTCTTTGCTGCAAGAAAGAGCAGAAAGGTAATACCAATCTCAGATAAGAATTATTTTGCCCAAAACAGCGGTATTACTACCATTCAGTATCCGCACCAGAAACTACCTGTACCTGAACTTGGACGCTACCAACTGGATGTAGAAATGGATGATTGCATAGTATGTGATCTTTGTGCCAAGATTTGTCCGGTAGACTGTATTGATATTGAAAGCATAAAAGCGACAGAGGCAATCGGAAAAACTTCTGACGGTACAACAAAACGACTTTACGCTGCAAAGTTTGATATCGATATGGCAAAATGTATGTACTGTGGTTTGTGTACAGTAGTTTGCCCTACCGAATGTATAGTAATGACAGACACTTATGACAGGAGTATGCCTGATTTGAAAGAAATGATCTATAAATTTTCAGACATGACGGCAGAAGAAGCTGAAGAAAAGCGAAAGGCATTAGACAAACTTAACGCAGAAAGATTGGCTGCAAAAGAAGCTGCTATGCAACAGAAAACCTAAAATTGATTATGGATCAGGAACAAATTATATTTTACTTCTTCGCTGCATCGGTCTTGATTTCTGCCCTATCTGTTGTAATTATGGAGAATCTGGTCAGAAGTATTTTTCTGTTTTTTGTGACCCTGTTTTCACTTGCGGCACTTTATTTATTTGCATTGGCTGATTTTATTGCACTAGCTCAGGTAGTTATTTATGCCGGGGGGGTACTAGTGCTTATGCTTTTTGCATTTATGTTATCTAACAAGGAATTGCTCAATAGTCTCAAACCTGCAGCTTCCAGCTTTAAATTCAATAATTTTGCCGGAATTTTAATCAGCCTATTATTCCTTTTAATTTTATTTACAGTTATAGTTAACACTGATTTTAATCAAATAGCCTGGATGCAGCAAAGTGTACCAATTAATGTAGCCGATAACACCACACATATAATTGGTATCCATACTATGACAAGATACCTGCTTCCATTTGAAATACTTTCAGTATTTCTGATGATGGCATTGATTGGTGCAGCACATCTTGCGAGAAAGGGGAATAAAATATGATCCCTCTTTCACACTTTATGCTAATTAGTGCAGGTCTTTTTTGTATCGGACTTTATGCAGTTTTGACCAAGAGAAATTCAATACAGGTTTTGATTGGCATTGAATTTATGATCAATGCTGCGGTTTTGAATTTTGTTGCTTTTGGTAGGTATGATAAAATATCAGGGGGAGGGCAGATGTTTGCCCTATTTGCCATTGTTCTTGCTGCAGCAGGAGTTGCCGTAGCCCTTGCTATTATTTTAAATGTTTATAAATATTTCAAGTCGATAGACCCGACTAAAACCAATACCTTGAAGGATTGATGGAAGTATTAAACTTATCAGAAAACAGGAGTTTGATTGCCCTTTTAGCTGCGATATTGCCATTGTTTTCTTTTGTTTTTCTTCCTGCTTCAAAAAAAGGTGGGGGTGCCAATATCGCATTGTCAACTATTTCATTGTCTTTTCTCTTGTCGTTGTATCTGTTCTTTCAGATCTGGAATGCAACACCTGAACATCAGCAATTGCACTGGTTCCTGATCGGTAATGTTCAGTTTTACGCCGGTATACTTTTGAATAATCTTACGGTATTGATGATGGTTCTGGTTTCCGGAATCTCAGTTCTTGTGCATATTTATTCTCGCGAGTACATGAAAAACGATCCTAATATTCATAGGTATTGGGCTTATTTAGGCTTATTTTGCTTTTCAATGCTAGGATTGGTGATTTCAGACAGTTTATTATTAATCTATATATTCTGGGAACTGGTTGGTTTTTCGTCCTATCTCCTTATTGGTTTCTGGTTTAGCAAACATGCCGCATCACAAGCTGCAAAGAAAGCATTCATCATCAACAGGATTGGCGATTTGGGTTTCCTTTCTGGAATCATGATCATTTATACCCAGTTTCATACCCTTGATTTGCTTGAGATCTTCGGAGAGGGAGGCAAGATCAGTGCTGCCATAATCAGGGATGGTTTATGGCTCAGTGGATCACAACAAATGCCTATGCAATGGCTAACCATTGCCGGATTTGCTTTTTTTCTTGGGGCAGTTGCTAAATCTGCACAATTCCCATTACATACCTGGCTTCCTGATGCAATGGAGGGGCCCACTTCAGTCTCTTCGTTGATCCATGCGGCCACCATGGTTGCAGCCGGAGTGTTCCTGGTTGCTAGAATCTATCCTGTTTTTGATCCGCTGGTTTTGGATGTAATGGTTTGGATCGGTGCTTTTACGGCCTTCATGGCCGCCACAATTGCTTTAACCCAAAACGACATTAAGCGAATTTTGGCTTATTCCACGATCTCTCAATTAGGCTTTATGGTTATGGCTCTTGGGATCGGGGCTTATTCTGAGAGTATTTTTCATTTAACCACACATGCCTTTTTTAAATGCTTATTGTTCCTTGCCGCCGGTTCTGTAATTCATCAACTACATCATTATTCCGTTAAGAACAGTCATGAATTCGATTATCAGGATATCAGATTGATGGGTGGCTTACGTAAAAGGATGCCATTTGCATTTTGGGGGATGTGTCTTGCCTCAGCTGCCCTTGTCGGATTGCCCTTAACTTCAGGTTTCCTATCCAAAGATTCCATACTGATCAAGGCTTTTGAATGGGCTGCTACTCGGAATGGAGTGTTTACTATTCTACCTTGGTTAATGGTATTAACATCTTGGTTGACCGCTTTTTACATTTTCAGGTTACTTTTTAAAGTCTTTTTCGCAGAATCTAGGGAGATCAAAGAGGACAAGCTGGTACAGATAAATGATTCTCCCATCCAGATGTCCTATGTTTTACTCATACTCTCATTCTTTTGCAGCTTTATTGTCTTTTCATTTAATCCTATCTCTTCCGAAGCATCCTGGCTCTGGAATGGTTTTAAATTATTAAAAATCAGAGAAATCAGTAGTTATCATTGGCTACTCCCTTTGATATTGAATTCTGGGTCTTTTACTATAATCTTTTTTTCTTATAGGATATATGTTCAGGGCAAATGGACAAATCCCGGAGAGCGTAATTTGCTTTATCGTTTTTCAAAAAGGGGATGGTATTTTAATGAAATATATAATTTTTTGTTTATCAAATCACTTGAAAAACTATCCCTGTTTACCTTTCAATTTGACCTTACTGTAATTGACGGTTTAGTAAACAGAATAGCAACATTGACGAAAAGAATATCCCTGGTAATCGATTGGTTTGACAGAACTATAATTGACGGTTTGGTTAATGCTTTAGGGTTATTATCAGGTTACATTGGGCGATTTTTCAGGAATTTTCAAACGGGCAGATTGCAGCAATATCTCATGACTATGTTGCTTGTTATGCTCTCATTTTTTATTTTAAGCTATTTGATATGAAATATTTTCAATTCTTCATCTCGGCAAAAGGGCTAATTAAAGAGACAATATGAATTTGCTTTCTATACTCATCTTCCTTCCAATTGTAGCAGCCCTGCTGATTGTGATTCTTCCCTCAGCTTTTCAACAGAAGTTCAAATATATTGTTCTAGGTGTTAGTCTGATCCAATTTATATTAAGTGTATTTATATATTTCCGCTTCAATAACGTTTTGGCCGGGATAAATAAGGAAGAACAGTTTCAGCTTATTGAAAAATTACCCTGGATACGTTTAGATCTTGGGGGTATCGGCAAACTGGAGATTGATTATTTCTTAGGTATTGATGGGTTATCCATGCCTTTTCTAATGCTTACTGCTCTGGTAATGTTTGTTGCAGCCTTATCATCATGGGAAATTAAAAAGAATTTAAAAGCTTATTTCTCCTTGTTCCTATTGCTTAACACGGCAGTAATGGGAGTTTTTTGTGCACTTGATTTTTTCCTTTTTTATATTTTTTATGAGCTGATGCTCTTGCCCCTTTATTTCCTGATCGGGATGTGGGGTGGTGCCAGAAGGGAATATGCGGCTATCAAATTCTTTCTTTATACGCTTTTCGGTTCGGTATTTATGCTGCTGGTGATTATCGGACTATATTTTTCTGTAATTAATCCTGCCACTGGCAACCATACCTTTAATATGATTCTGATGATGGATCCGGGTAATTATATGGATGGTTCGGTTTTCTCAGCTATTGCTGGACAAAGTATTTTGGGAATATCGGCCAGATTACTCGCTTTTATTGTTCTGTTTATTGCTTTCGCGATAAAGGTTCCAATCGTTCCTCTTCATACTTGGTTACCTGATGCCCATGTGGAAGCTCCGACTCCTGTCTCAATTATTCTGGCGGGCTTGTTGTTAAAAGTAGGGGGTTACGGTATTCTTAGGATATGCTTCAGTATCTTTCCAGATTCTGCTATCCAGTCGGCCTGGTGGCTAGGCCTGATTGGTCTTATTTCTATTCTTTACGGAGCTATGAATGCATTGGCTCAAACTGATTTAAAACGTCTGATTGCCTATTCTTCAATTTCACATATGGGTTTTGTCCTACTTGGTATTGCTTCGGCTACAACAGAAGGAATAAGTGGTGCGATGCTTCAGATGATCAGCCATGGTGCGCTATCGGCTATGCTCTTTTTCCTAGTAGGTATGATATACAGCAGGGTTCATGACCGCGAAATTTCGAATTTTAGAGGTCTAGCCGAATTGATGCCTCAATTTACTGTTTTTGTAATGATCGCTTTTTTTGCATCTCTCGGATTACCGGGATTTTCTGCATTTATGGCCGAAGCATTCAGTCTGATTGGCGCTTTTACTTCGCAAGATGTGAATGGTCTTTTACCTAGATGGATGGCAATCGGTGCTTCGATCGGTATTTTACTCAGTGCTGCCTATTTCCTGTGGACATTACAACGGATGTTCTTTGGTCAAATCCGTTTGAAGGGTGGAGAGGTATGGAAAGATCAGCTTGTTGATGTTAATACCAGAGAAAAAGTTGCATTGGTTCCTTTGGCCGTTCTCGCGCTGCTATTAGGAATATTTCCATCCCTCCTTTTTGATAAGATGAATGCTTCAGTTCTGGTACTTGTTCAGTTAATCACAGGCTGATGAATGATCTTATTCCATATCTTCCATCCTCAATCAGGGATTCATTAGCGAGTTTATCTTTCTTTAGTGCCGAGATAAGTTTAATTTTAGGATTCCTGTTGGTCATTCTTGCAGACCTCTTTTTTAGCAAGCGATATTCCCAATTAAGCTTTATCCTTACACTTTTTACCTTATTGCTGGTATCCTATCAAAGTAGTAGATTTCTTCAAATTGACAGTACTCCTCTTTTTGGAGGGATGATTATTATAGATCACTTATCTGTGCTCTTTAAGCTTCTATTTTGTTTGGCAAGTATATTATTTGTCCTGTTTATTCGATTTAACCGGGCTTTCCAGAGTCATGATAAGGGCCTTGGAGATATTTATGCCGTAGTGCTTGCGGTTCATCTCGGACTTAATCTGATGGCTATGTCGGCAAATTTACTGATGGTTTACTTGTCGCTCGAAATGGTATCTCTTGGATCCTATTTAATGGTTGGCTATCTATCAGCGGGGCAGCGGCAGACTGAAGCTGCAATGAAGTATGCGTTGTTTGGAGCTGTTTGTTCAGCCATTATGCTTTATGGAATTTCTATGCTTTACGGATTTACCGGCACTCTTTATTTAGATGATCCTGCCTTTCTTTCCGGATTGAAAAGTATTCCTGTTATGGCTTCAAGTCTAGCTCTTATCATGGTGTTTATTGGGATTGCATTTAAACTATCCCTTGTGCCTCTACATTTCTGGGCGCCTGATGTGTATGAAGGTGCCCCTACACCGGTTACCGCTTTCTTGTCGACCGCACCTAAAATTGCAGGATTTGCTGTTCTAATTAATTTTCTGGAAATTTTCTATGACCAGGAATCAAAGACTTTAAGCTCATCCATACTGGATTGGAATTATATCTTGGCATCTCTGGCCATTCTGAGCATGCTTCTTGGAAATTTTGTGGCCATCTGGCAAAATAATGTTAAGCGGATGTTGGCCTATTCATCCATTGGTCATACCGGGTTTATGATGATGGCGCTATTTATTTTTTCGGCTAGTGGATTTAAAGCAATCATCTTTTATATGGCTATTTATATCATCATGAATATGGCTGCATTTCTAATTGTTGACGAAATTGAGGAACAATCAGGAATACAAAATATTGATGATTATAAAGGCTTGGGTAAACAGAACAGCTTGCTGCTAATCAGTTTATTGATTGTCCTAATCTCTCTAACGGGTTTACCGCCAACAGTCGGGTTTACAGCAAAATTTTTGGTCTTCTCAACAGCATTGGAGGCTTATAATTTATCAGAATCTCCGATTCTGCTAATCATGATCATTACAGCATCTTTAAGTACAGTGGTGTCATTGTTTTACTATATTAAACTACCTCTGAATGCTTTTTTGAGAGAATCTTCTAATCCAATTCAGCTTTCAATCAGGTCGCCAAAAGTATACCTAGGTGCATTTCTTGCATTTCTGCTATTGCTTTTGATTGTTTTTCCATCACTTGTAGTGCGACTTATTTAATTCAGTTCTGAGTCTCATAAAATATCGCATTTTCCCGAAGATTTACGATGATTTCATTGGCTTCTTAGGTAATAAATAGCTACTTTTGCAATCTCAGAACTTACTATGAGTGATTCGATTAAACATGAGTGTGGTGTAGCACTTATCCGTCTTTTAAAGCCTTTATCTTATTATCAGCAAAAATATGGAACAGCACTTTACGGGCTGAACAAATTGTATTTGCTGATGGAAAAGCAGCATAACAGAGGGCAGGATGGTGCCGGAATTGCTACAATAAAACTCGATGTTCAACCTGGTAAGCGCTATATCAGTCGCCACCGTTCAATGGGCGCCAATGCGGTTGCAGAGATCTTTGAATATGTTCAGAAGAAATTTGCTGATGTTCACAATGAATCGCCAGAACTATTGCTGGATGCTGATTGGCTAAAAGATAATGTGAGCTTTACCGGTGAAGTACTGATGGGGCATTTACGTTATGGCACCCACGGGAAAAATAGTATCGAGAGTTGTCATCCATTTTTACGTCAGAATAACTGGATGACCAGAAACCTAGTGGTAAGTGGCAATTTCAACATGACAAATGTTGATGAATTACTTGAACAATTATTTGAACTTGGTCAGCATCCCAAAGAAAGAACTGATACCGTTACGGTACTAGAAAAGATCGGACACTTTCTTGACACAGAAAATCAGGAACTTTTCGATAAATATAAGAATGAAGGTTTCACGAACGAACAGATAAGTCACCAGATCGCTGAACACATTGATGTGGCATCAATTCTGCGCCGTTCGGCAAAGACTTGGGATGGAGGATATACCATAAGTGGTATTCTCGGACACGGAGATGCCTTCGTAATGCGTGATCCGGTTGGGATCAGACCGGCGTTTTATTATCATGACGATGAAATAGTGATTGTTACTTCTGAGCGCCCTGCTATACAAACTGCTTTTAACATTCCTCTCGAACTGGTAAAAGAGATCAAACCCGGTCATGCCTTGATCATAAAAAAGAATGGAAAAATAACCGAAGAGCAATTCCGTGAACCGGAAGTTCAAAAATCATGTTCCTTTGAACGAATTTATTTTTCAAGAGGAAGTGATGCAGACATATACCGGGAAAGAAAACAACTCGGGTTATTACTTTGTCCCCAGATTTTCAATGAGATAAACTATGATCTGAAGAATACTGTTTTTTCTTATATCCCCAATACTGCAGAAGTTGCTTTCTATGGGATGGTTGAAGGAGTTCATAAATACTTGAGGGATTATCAAAAGGATATTCTTTTAAACCGGGCAGATAAGATTTCGGATGCTGAACTAGAGGAAGTTCTGAATTTGTCGGCAAGGATTGAAAAAATCGCGATAAAGGATGTTAAGCTCCGAACCTTTATAACACAAGATGCCGACCGGCAGGATATGGTAGCCCATGTTTACGATACCACCTACGGTCTGATCAATAAAGGGGCCGATAATTTGGTCATATTGGACGATTCAATTGTGAGAGGAACCACTTTAAGACAGAGTATTCTTAAAATATTGGATAGATTAGGGCCTAAACGCATTATTGTTGTTTCTTCAGCACCTCAGATTAGGTATCCTGATTGTTATGGAATTGATATGTCTAGAATGGGTGAATTTGTGGCTTTTGAGGCTTCAATTTCACTTTTGAGAGAAACAGGAAGGGAAGATATTATTGAAAGGGTTTATCACAACTGCATTGAATCTGAGAAACTTGGAAATAAGCAGACTGAAAATTTTGTTCAGGAAATTTACAGCCAATTCACAGATCAGGAAATTTCTGATCGGATCGCTCGAATCATCACTCCTAGGGATATTAAAACAGAGGTTAAAGTAATTTACCAAACACTCGATAATCTTCATAAGGCAATTCCGGCCCATCTGGGTGATTGGTATTTCTCAGGAAATTATCCTACTCCCGGTGGAAATAAGGTTGTAAATAAGGCCTTTATGAACTGGATTGAAGGGAAGAATCAGCGGGCTTATTGAGTTGTAAGTTGTAGGTTTCCTGCCTATGAAACTAAATTTCAGTTGAAGCAATCATTTACTGACAACTGATAACAGACAACAGGTAACAATTAGTTGAGAGTGGAGCGTAGAGAATTGATAATCAATACAGTCCGGTTAAAATTGTGTTTCCTGATAAAACATGCTTATACTCCTTTGGAGGAATGATTCTATCCAATTCTCAAAAAGCAAGCCCCATCATAAAATATCATTACTTTGACCCCGAAGGTGGTCACATGTTTATAGTAAATTCCGTTTAACATTTTTCCCGACCCCGAAGGTGGTCGTATGTATTCACAGTTCCCTCATACGACCACCTTCGGGGTCGATTTTTCAGCGAAATCTGATCCTCTATAAATATACGACCACCTTCGGGGTCGAAATATAAAATCTTTATCGGACACTTGTCGTCAACTGTC
>JBDNGV010000256.1:0-3772 GCA_041689125.1 Daejeonella sp. | reverse complement strand
CTGGAGTTCCCTCCTAAGGTCGGGACAGGCTTCTCGCCCAGGTATGTCATAAAAAAAGAAACTTTACGAGTTGCCTTTTTTCGTGCGCCCACCTGGAGTTCCCTCCTAAGGTCGGGACAGGCTTCTCGCCCAGGTAGACGCAAAAAAAGCAATCCTTTCGGATTGCTTTTCGTGCGCCCACCTGGGCTCGAACCAGGGACCAAAAGATTATGAGTCTTCTACTCTAACCAACTGAGCTATGGGCGCAGGACTTGTCTGCCGTAGCCTTAACGAAGACGGATACAATTTTACGGAAATGCTTTGGAATTCTAAAATAGATTTTTGGAAATATTTGAATTTGATCTAAACTTGAAAAAAAATGAATTGAACTAAGACCAAATTAATCCTACCTAAAAAGATGAAGGCTACAAACCATGAAAAAATCTTATAAAAATTGATTTATCAAAAGCACTCCAAGCAAACCAAGGACTGAGACTAAACTTTCCATAATTGTCCAGGTGCCAAAGGTCTGTTTTAAACTAAGGTTAAAATATTCCTTAAACATCCAGAATCCGGTATCGTTTACATGAGAAAACATTAGACTTCCGGCACCTATAGAAAGCACCATTAATTCTACCGATACCCCATTCCCGGCTAATGGCAACGCTATTCCTGCTGCTGTTAGTCCGGCAACGGTAGCCGAACCCAAGGTAACACGAAATAAAGCAGTGATGAGCCAGGCTAAAAATAAAGGTGAAAGATCAAATGTTGAGGAAAGCTCTTTTACTGTTTCTCCCACCCCGCTATCAATCAATACTTGTTTGAATGCTCCACCTGCGGCAATTATCAGGACAATCATGGCAATACTTTTAACCCCTTCTGCGCAATAATCCATAGCCTTGCCTATTGGAATCTTGAGGACTATTATGGTAACGAATACCGCTGTCAGCAAGGCGACTGTAGGATCTGAAAGAAAAACGAATAGTGGTTTAATAGCTTCCAAGCGATTGAAAAAATTGCCAGCTGTACCTACAATTATTAAAAGCACGGGAAGCAGTGCTGTAATAAAGCTTATAAATCCAGATGGCAGAAGCTCTTCTTCTTCGGGTAAAAATTCAATCGGACTTGTACTTTGCAAATTCTTTTTCAAAATAATTCTTGGTAAGATTATTCCTCCGGCAATGGCAATAGGAACACTGAGTATTAACCCATAAATAAGAATTATGCCTATATCGGCCTTAAATATAGAGGCTATAGCCAAAGGACCCGGATGTGGAGGAAGCAATCCATGAGTAATTGATAATGAAGCCGCCATAGGCAAAGCAAGGCACAATATGGGCAAACGTGTAGTTGAAGCAATGGCAAATATCAGAGGAACCAGCACCACAAAACCCGCATTATAAAATAAAGGAATACCTACCAGTAAACCCGTTAATAATACTGCCCATTGAATATTCTTAATCCCGAAAAGACGGATTAGTATAAAAACAATTTTTTTGGAAGAACCGGTTTCTTCTATTAATTTCCCCATCATGGCACCTAGAGCGAGTACCATCACCATACTTCCCAATGTACTGCCTATACCTGTTGCAACGGTTGTCATTACTTTCCCCGGTGACATTCCCAGTAGTAATCCGGTAATGATCGATACAATCAACAAGGCCATCATCGGACTTATTTTTTTGACGATAAGAACAAGCAGAAGAAGAAGTCCGAAGAGTACGATAATTAAGGCCATATACAGAAGTTAACTACCAGAAAAACTGATGCATTTTATTTAAAAATTAGAACTGAGGATTTCGCTTAAAAACAGAATACAAAAAAATAGACAAAGATGTGGTCTCATATTTTTATATTCAAGCTTTCGGAGTTTATCAGTTAGTATTTGGAATTCGGACACAGAATTTACTGCCTTTTCCCAATTCACTTTCCACACAAATATTCCCGCCGTTCTTTTCAATAAAATCCTTGCACAGGAGAAGACCAAGACCTGTACCCTGCTCATTACAGTACCTCTGGTAGTAAATGTCTCTAACTCAAATAACTTCTTCTGGTCTGCTGCCGGCATTCCAACTCCACTATCTGTGACACAAAGAATCGTATTATTTGACTCTAGAGTTGTACCAAGCTTAATTATACCACCACGTTTTGAGAATTTCACAGCATTGGATATCAGATTCCTGACAACTAGTTGAATCATGTCCTTATCCGCATAAACCTTACAAGTAAATTGAGTATTGTTTTCTATTGAGATCTCCTTTTCGTGAATTGTGTTCTCAAAAAGATTGATTATATTAACACTAACTTCTTTCAAATTAAAATAAATAGGTTTTACGATCTCACCTTGAAGTTGACTTCTCGACCAGAACAAAAGATTCTCAAGTAAGCCTGTTGTAAAACCTATATTCTTTGATAACTGAGGAACAAACGATTTAAACTCTTCCTCAGTAATCATACCTTCATTGAGCATTTTAATAATATCATTTAAATTGATTAGTGGCCCCCTAAGATCATGAGCAATAATTGAGAAAAGCCGGTCTTTCAGTTTGTTCATTCCTAATAGCTGCTCCGACTGTAAGCGTACTTGATTTTCAATTTCAACGCGTTTTGTAATGTCTCTTATCAGTATGATTAATCCACTATATGCATTCTGATTTTCAAACAATGGAGTGAGACTTGCCTCCAGAAAAACTGCCGAATTCACAAGTTTCACCTGTAATTGCCCTCCCTTTCGGGCTTTAATCAGTTCATACAATTCAGCTTGATCAGGAAGGAATAACTCAAGTCGTTTACCAATAATCTTTTTTTCATCAATTGATAAAATCTTTCTGATTTCCTGATTCAAATCTACAACCCGGTCCTGATTATCAGTAACGATCAGCCCTTCGTTCATCGCCTCAATAACCTTCTCCCTAGCTATAGGGATGATATCTAGCAATCTGAACCGAACGAGTCCGATACTCAAAAATAGCATTGTAGCTATAAAAGCAAATGGCGTGCTATCAATATGACCAAGTGGCCGGTAACCAAACAAATACAAAATATTTGCAAGCCACGGAATGAATACTGCGATCAGAATAATTAAATTTTGTTTCCTGAAAACCTGATCAGACTTCCGGTATTTATCAACCAGCAGGATTACCGCCCAAATGAGTAATATGTAAAAATAAACAGTGAGCACAATATACCAGGGTCCTGTTTCTAGACTTAATAAGGGGAAAGAACCCGAATGATCAACACTTACGTTTATATAATGCAGGTGATGGTACTTATTGGTCCAAACCATCAGAAGAGTGATCACAGGAAGTACAAATACAAGGTAAAAATAGGTGCTGTTCATCCACTTATCCTTTCCTGTAAATTTCAAAAGGAATAATAACCAGCATACCGGGAGGAAGGCTATTCCAAGATATTCCACATTGATCCAGAATAACATCTGCTCAAGACTAGTACTTGAAAGTTCTAATCCATAACTTAGTGCCCAGATTGCTTGAGCCAGCATCATAAACCCAAACCATCGGACAACTATCTCATATCTGCGGAAAATCCTGACACACATGTAAAGTGCAAAAAGACCACAGGTTATCAGAATAATTGAATAGCTATTCGGAATAAATGTCATTCGGTAGATTTGGCAGGGACAAAAAACAAAAAATTTTTGTTTTTTAAAAAAGGTAATTATAATATACTGCACTAAATATATGAATAAGATTAGAAATATAATTTTCGATTACGGTAATGTAATTTTCACTATAGACTTCCGGAAGGCTCAACAAAGTTTTACTGATCTTGG
>JBDNGV010000255.1:0-7659 GCA_041689125.1 Daejeonella sp. | reverse complement strand
TTTTTGAAGGCTCGATCATGGTTTATGTATATAATACAAAACACCTGGATAACCTCATTGCAAAACTCAAAGATGTGGTTGGAGTAAACTCTGTGACCCGATTTGACTCACATGATGAAGATATGGTTAAGGCTTCCTGAATTAAATACTGAATATTCTTATTTTTTGGATAAATTTGAGCATCATTAAATTGAACTATGTTCGGAAAAGATACAACTGCACTTGTTATAAAAATTTTTGAGGCTTATCTTGAAAATAAAAGCCTGCGAAAAACTCCGGAACGCTACGCAATCCTGGAAGAAATATATTCGCGTAGTGACCATTTCGATGTGGAATCACTATATATCCACATGAAAAATAAGAAGTACCGGGTAAGTCGCGCCACGGTTTATAACACGCTCGAACTCTTATTATCATGCGATCTGGTTACCAAGCATCAGTTTGGTAAGAACATGGCTCAATTTGAAAAATCCTATGGCTATAAGCAGCATGATCATATTATATGTATTGATTGCGGTACAGTTGTTGAATTTTGTGATCCAAGGATAGAGCAGATTCAAAGTATGATGGGTGATATTCTTAAATTTGACATCAAACATCATTCACTGAATTTATATGGAAATTGTACACGCCTAAAAGAAGGGCATTGTGATTCATTTGTTAATAAAAATTAAATAAAACATACCTAATACTCCCCTATTTTTAATCATGACTGTTGACGTATTGCTAGGCCTCCAATGGGGCGACGAAGGAAAAGGAAAAATTGTTGATGTATTAAGTCCGGAATATGACTTGATCGCCCGCTTTCAGGGCGGACCAAATGCTGGTCATACTTTGGAGTTCGACAAGCAGAAATACGTACTGAATACCATTCCTTCTGGAATATTCAACGAAAAGGCAATGAATCTCATTGGTAACGGTGTAGTCATTGACCCAATCATCTTAAAAAGAGAGCTTGATAACCTTAAAAAAAGCGGATTCGATCCGGTTGCTAGAAAAAAAATGGTTATTGCACGAAAAGCTCATCTAATACTGCCAACTCATCAGTTACTGGATGCTGCATCTGAAAGCAATATGGGTGAAAGTAAAATAGGATCAACTTTAAAAGGTATTGGTCCTACTTACATGGATAAAACCGGTAGAAATGGTTTACGTGTAGGTGATACCATGCTGGCTGATTTCCGCGAACGTTATATGCGTCTTGTAAATAAACACCGCTCGATTTTATCCCATTATGGAGAGATACCTGATTATTCAGAAAAGGAAGCTGCCTTCTTTGAGGCAGTTGAATTATTGAAAACAATACCTCAGGTTGATAGTGAACATTTTGTAAATCAATACCTAAAGGATGGTAAGAAAGTATTAGCCGAAGGTGCACAGGGAACTATGTTAGATATAGACTTTGGCTCGTATCCTTTCGTAACATCTTCAAATACAACAACTGCAGGTGCATGTACCGGACTTGGAGTTGCTCCAAAAAACATCGGTAAAGTAATCGGTATTTTTAAAGCATACTGTACTCGCGTTGGAAGTGGCCCATTCCCAACTGAATTGGAAAATGAAACCGGCGAAGAACTTAGGAGAATTGGCCATGAATATGGTGCTACTACCGGCCGCCCTCGTCGTTGCGGATGGATCGACCTTCCGGCATTAAAATATGCAATCATGTTAAATGGTGTATCTGAGATGGTAATGACTAAGGCTGATGTATTAAGCGGATTTGAGACCATATATGCCTGTACACACTATAAGTACAATGGCGAAGTGGTTGATTATATGCCATACGATATCAACGCGATTAAAGCAGAACCTATATTTGAAGCTATTCCTGGATGGAAAGAAGATCTGACCACAATTCGTGAAATTGATCAGATTCCTGATAAATTAACTGATTATATCACTTATTTGGAAAAGCACTTGGGCGTACCAATCAAATATCTCTCAGTGGGTCCTGATCGTGTCCAAACATTGACTCTTTGTTAATCTAAGTCGCAGAACATTTTTGGGATATTATTAGAATTAAATTATCTATGCTAAAGGTTTTTAATGCTGATAATTCGGATACTTTTAAATCAAAAGCTTTAGTTTGGGCAAATTCCTTTGATACAGCCTGCTATTTTGATTCTAATAATTTCCATGATCCCTATTCAGCGTTTGATGTATATATAGGTGCCGGAAATGCCGCTGAGTTCAAGAATAGCGGGAACAATATTTTTGCAGAGTTGAATGATTTTTTAACTGCTAATCAAGGCTATGTCCCGGGTTATTTTTCATACGACCTTAAAAATGAGATAGAAAATCTTAAATCTGAAAACCCAGATCAGCTTTGTTTCCCGGAAATCCATTTTTTTCTTCCTGAACACAGTATTCTAATCAGTAATAATAAGGTTTACATCTTCAGTGATTCTGCAGATGAGGTATGGAACTCGATTCTTCAAACTTGTTTAACACTTCCTGAAACACAGGTACCCGGGCCGGCAATAAATAGCAGGATTAGCCGCATGGAATATATTCAAACTGTTCAGGAAATACAGAAACACATCCGCAGAGGAGATATTTATGAAATCAACTTTTGTCAGGAGTTTTATGCCGAAAATACCGAGATTAATCCATTAGAAGTTTTTATTGCTCTTAATAAACTGTCCCCCACTCCATTTGCCAATTATTTTAAAATCAACGATCATTATATTATATCGGCTACACCTGAGCGCTTTTTAAGCCGAAGAGGAAACAAACTAATCAGCCAGCCTATTAAAGGCACCTCTTCTCGAAACACAGATGCCACCAAAGATAAAATGCAGAAAGATGAGTTGCTTAGCAACGAAAAAGAACGTGCTGAAAATGTCATGATTGTTGATCTGGTAAGGAATGATCTCACCAAAAGCGCAAAGCCGGGAACCGTTAAAGTAGAAGAACTATTTGGAATATATAGTTTTAAACAGGTCCATCAGATGATCTCGACCGTAGTTTGTGAAGTAGATGAAAGCCTTACCAATGCCATGATTATATCGAATACCTTTCCTATGGGTTCAATGACAGGTGCTCCAAAAGTAAGAGCGATGCAGTTGGCAGAAAAATACGAAAAAAGTAAGCGTGGTGTCTATTCGGGAGCTATTGGTTATTTTGCTCCTAATGGTGATTTTGATTTCAATGTGGTAATCAGAACAATCCTCTATAATGCCAAAAATAATTATCTGTCATTCCATGTTGGCAGTGCCATCACGCTGGATTCAGATCCTGAAAACGAATATGAAGAATGTCTTTTGAAAGGAAAGGCGATCAGGGATGTTTTGAAACAAAACAAACCCTGATCACCTAATTTTTATTTCATTTGGCACCTTTGTAATACTGACGTGCTTCAGGTAAAAGTTTCATGATTGCCGCAATCCTGGTCTCATCGCTTGGGTGTGAACTCAGAAATTCGGGAGATTGACCATTGCTGCTTTTTGCAGAGGCCATCCGTTCCCAGAATGTTACAGCATAATCCGGATTGTATCCGGCCATAGCCATAAAAATGATCCCTAAACGATCGGCTTCACTTTCCTGATTACGTGAATACTTTAATATTGCAAGCTGTCCACCAATACCATAAAGCTGACCTATAATCTGTTGGGTACCTTGCGATGCGCCACCTACTGCAGCTCCAAGAATACCTTCTCCTGCCTGAGCAAGAGTCATTTGTGAATATCTTTCGGCAGCATGCTGGGCTATAGCATGTGCTATTTCATGTCCCATAACTGTGGACAAACCAGATTCATTCTGGGTAACAGGCAAAATCCCGGAATAAATAGCCACCTTACCTCCTGGCATACACCAAGCGTTAATTTATTTACTTTTTACCAATGTAAACTGATATTTATAATTGTATTTATCACCATAACCGTTTGCCTGCATGTACCGATTTATTGCAGAGGCCAGTTTATTACCAACTTTATTGACCCGCTGAGCATCTGCGCCTCTTGAGATCACTTTAGTAGAAGGATCCGAAAGAAATTGATTGTAAGCGGTAGCAGCTTCATTTTGAAGAGATGCATCATCCACCAGACTTAACTGACTTCTTCCTGTGAGCGGCACCTGAGAGCAGGAAAACAGGAAGATTACTATCGCTGCCGCGATGATCGTGTTTAATTTTTTCATAAGTAAGAATTAAATAATTTAATTAATGAGCTTTTCTTTTAAACAGATCTACTCTGGATTCTTTTCCTTTTAGGAGTCGCTCGATATTCTTTTGATGTGTTACCAAAATTAGGACACAAATACACATTCCATAAAGAAGTACAGAACGTATTGGAGATTGAAATATGAAAATTATACTGAGGGGAAATGAAAACCCCGCCATTATAGAACTAAGTGATACATATTTGAATATCAGCAAGAATACAACAAAGGTAAGAACGCAAAGCATCGCTGCCTGCGAATGTACTGCCAATATCATACCAAATAATGTGGCAACTCCTTTACCGCCTCGAAAACCTGCAAAAACAGGAAATAAATGCCCTACAACTGCAGTAACACCCAAGGCCAACTGATAATTTACAAATTGTACAGAATTTTGAGGGCCGGTTACAGATAATCCGATGAGATAAGCAAGATTAGTTGCAGTATATCCTTTGAAAATATCGAGGAACATTACTGCAATACCAGCTTTTTTACCCAAAACTCTGAAAGTATTTGTCGCTCCGGCATTGCCACTACCATATTCTCGAACATCTATTCCATAAAAGGCCTGTCCTATCCAGACTGCCGTTGGAATTGATCCGAAAAGATATGCTACAATCAAGACTGAGAGCGAGTAAATCGATATCATCTTTACAATATTACAAATTCAATCAGGTCTATATATGAAAAATTAAATTTAATTAGGATTTAACAGCCTTCAGGCTCATATCCAAGCTTTTAATAGAATGTGTTAAGGCACCCATAGAAACGTAATCAACCCCACAATTTGCATATTCTAAAACATTCTCCTCAGTAATCCCACCAGAGGCCTCTGTGATATAAGCACCATTTACCAGTTGAACAGCCTCTTTAAGTAATGAGAAATTAAAATTATCGAGTAAAATCCTATCAATTTGGCCAAATTGCATCACTTCTTTCAACTCTTTCAGATTTCTTACTTCTACTTCAACCGGAATGTTCATTTTGTTTGATTTTAAATAGGCTTGAGCTGATTTTATAGCATTACTGATACCGCCTGCATAATCTACATGATTATCTTTGATCAGTATCATATCATATAACCCAAACCTGTGATTCACTCCTCCTCCTATTTTAACGGCCAATTTTTCAAGATAACGAAGTCCTGGAGTTGTTTTACGAGTGTCCAATACTCTGGTTCCGGTACCATTAAGTATTTTTACAATCCGATTAGTGGTGCTTGCTATTCCACTCATTCTTTGCATGGTATTTAAAACTAAACGCTCTGCTTTAAGAATTGAATGTACATTTCCATTTACATAAAATGCAATATCTCCAGGCTTTACCGTCTCACCATCATGAATGAGAATTTCAATTTCTAGTTTTGGGTCAACCGCTTTAAATATTTCAAGTGAAATATCAATACCTGCGATAATACCGCTGTCCTTAATTAGCAGCTTTGCTTTGCCAGTCTGGCCCAAAGGAATGGTTGAAAGTGAAGTATGATCACCATCTCCAATATCTTCCGCCAGCGCATTCAAGATAAATGCCTTAAATTTTGCTTTGTCTAAATTCATTGTAATTGGTTAGACAAAAATAGAAATACTTAATTAGAATATTTATTCTTTGTCGTTTTCTATGCTGATTGTTTTAATCAGGAATTTATTGCCGGTATTTGTCATGGATATGGATACCCTAAATTTTTCATCTTTGTTCTGTACTGAAAGAACCACAAATTTATAGTCTGAACTGGGGTTTAGCCTGTGAACTATTTTTACAGACCCTGGTGCATGCTTAAAAAAAAAATCACGAAGAATTAGTTCTGCCTGTGCTTTAGAATATTCACCATCTTCAGAAAAAATGTTTAATTCAATTACACTCGCAAAATACCCTGCAATTTCTTTACTGTTTGCCTCTTTGAAATAGCCTGAAAGTGTGTCAAAAACATCTTTCTGCTTAACTTCAATGGGCATGAATGTAAAAAAACAAAAAATAGAACTGATGATTAGAAATTTGGTTCCCATTATTATACAATACACTTGCTAAAATTATGCCATAATATAAAAACTACTAATTTATTTAAAGTTGGGCGTATATTTGTACTGTGGAAAATAAAAAAGCAATTCTTCTAATCCTTGATGGTTGGGGTTATGGAAAACATGATAAATCTGATGCAGTAAGTGTCGCTGAAACTCCATTTTTCGATCATTTAATCCAAACTTACCCCAACTCCAAATTACAGGCATCTGGGGAAGCTGTTGGCCTTCCTGCCGGACAGATGGGAAATTCCGAAGTCGGCCATATGAATCTGGGTGCAGGACGGGTAATTTATCAGGAATTAGGGCGCATTAACAAGGCAGTAAAAGAAAGTACACTCATAAAGCATCCTGTTCTGGTTAAAGCCTTTAATTATGCAAATAAAGCAAACAAAAATGTACACTTTATTGGTCTTTTGTCTAACGGAGGTGTCCACTCCCATATTGATCATTTGAAAGGTTTATGTGATGCAGCGAAAGCAAATCAAGTAAATAATGTATTTATTCACTCTTTTATGGACGGCCGCGATACCGATCCAGCTTCCGGCTTGCAGTTTATCCAAGAACTGAATGCACATCTGGAACATTCTGCAGGCACCATTGCTTCTGCTATTGGCCGCTATTATGCTATGGATAGAGATAAACGCTGGGAACGTGTAAAACTGGCTTATGACCTCATGGTTCATGGTACTGGTAAACCCAGTAATAATATTGCTGAAAGTATACAGCTATCTTATGATACAGGTATCAGCGATGAATTTATTGAACCAATCGTAAAGATTGGTAATGATGGTAAACCGGTTGGTAAGATTGAACAGGGAGATGTGGTGATCTGTTTTAATTTCAGGACAGACAGGGGAAGAGAAATTACTACCGCATTGACACAGCAATCCTTTCCCGAATACGATATGCATGCCTTGGATCTTTATTATGTAAGTATGACCACTTATGATGAAACATATAAAGATGTTCATGTTGTATTTACAAAAGAAGATCTAACACAAACATTGGGGGCAGTGTTGGAACAAAATCACAAAAATCAGATCCGTATTGCTGAAACAGAAAAATACCCACATGTTACCTTTTTCTTCTCAGGCGGAAGAGAGAGAGAATTTAATAATGAAAAAAGAATTCTGATTCCTTCGCCAAAAGTTGCAACCTATGATCAACAGCCTGAGATGAGCGCTGGGCTTATCGCAGAAGCGATATGCCCCGAACTTGAAAGTGGCTGGCCTGATTTCGTTTGTCTGAATTTCGCAAATCCAGATATGGTTGGACATACAGGTGTATTCAGTGCAGTGGTAAAAGCAGTTGAAACGGTGGACCGATGTTTACAAAAGGTTGTTGAATGCGGAATAAAAAACGGCTATTCATTTATAATCCTTGCCGATCATGGCAATGCTGATTTTATGGTCAATGAGGATGGTTCACCTAATACTGCCCATACCACAAACCTTGTACCTTGTATTCTGATTGATACGGACTA
>JBDNGV010000254.1:0-3340 GCA_041689125.1 Daejeonella sp. | reverse complement strand
CTTTGGGGGTCGCTTCAAATTGATTTTAATAGCTACATTTTCACTTATATTTTTCAAACTGAGTTGCTCTGTTTCCCAACTTTTAATATTGGCCAGTTCCTTAACCGGACCGGTAATTGTAATGAACGCGGGGCTTATTTTAATCGTATCAGAAATACCAAACTGCTCCCTAAATTGGATATCTTGTTTGAGTATGACAGGAATTTTCTTAAATGTACTTGAAGAAAAATCGAAATAAAGTGTATCAGGATAGATATAAACTATTTTCTGCGTAGAACCAACTTGATTGTTGATCTTTTGAATCTGATCTGAAAGCTCGATAAAAGTCTGCTTTTGCAATTCTTTCAGTTCAATATCAACAGACAGCGGGCTGATCCTTAACCTTGAGAATAATAATTGCCAACCAGTCCCTTCAACTTGGAGCCTAATTGTGTCTGACTGCAATGGATGAAATGCCCTGTTTTCAGGCAGATCAACAAATTTAACCAATGTTTGAACCTGATAGACATATCTGTTAGAAAGTGCAAAAAATAACCATGAACCCACTGCTAATAATAAGCAGAGGAAAAACAAGGAGATTCGGCGTCTCTCAATTTTGGTGAACTTAATTAGAGGCATATCAGATGAATTATTCAAATTTAGTCAAAAAAAAACGCCGCTTTAAAAAGGAAGCGGCGTTTTTATTATTGATTGACCTTATTATTTAGCTGCCACCTGACTAAGTGCTTTTGAAGATTCCTGGGAAACAGAAGATTTCTCGAAACGAATTTTAGTACCGCTCTCTACTTCAATTAAAAATGTGGTCTCGTTCAAGTCAACAATTTTACCATGTATCCCTGATGTTGTGATCACTTTATCCCCCTTTTTTAATTCCTGAACAAACTTTTTATGATCCTTTGCTTTCTTCATTTGAGGGCGAATCATAAAAAAATAAAACACCACAATTATTAGTAGCATTGGTAAAAACTGGCCGATTTGTTGCATATCCATATTATTTTTGATTAAAAATTGATTTCTATTTTTTTTCTTTTGCCATCACCATTCCTAGTATGTTCAATTCGGTTAGTGATGGGATGGTATTAGCTGTTATGCTTACTATTTTATTCTGCATACCTGGTTTTCCAGTACTATTAAATACAACACGAATAACTCCGTCTGCTCCTGGAGCAACAGGCTCTTTGGGATATTCGGGTACTGTACAACCACAGGTTGCTGTTGCACTGCTGATAATTAAAGGGCTATTACCAATATTCATAAATTTGAAATCGTAGGTAACAACATCCCCATCTGTGATTTTACCAAAGTCATATACTTCTTTTTCAAATTTGAATACAGGTGCATTAGCAGTATCTACTGCAGCAATTTCACTTGTTTCATTTGAGTCTGCTGTTCTCTCGACGGCTTTCTGATTATTACAAGCTGCTAAAACGACAAGGAAGGCAATTGATAAAAAAATCTTTTTCATTATTATTTAATTTTACTGATTTATACTCATAACAAATTAACGTTTCTTAGAATTATTTCTAAATTTATTCTACTAATCCACGTCCAACCTTACGAACCTTTCCTAAGGTTTTCAGGTCGGCTAAAATTTTATCTAAAATACCGTTAATGAATGAATTACTCTTAGGCGTACTGAATTCTTTTGCGATTTCAATATACTCATTCATTGTTACCTTGATTGGTATTGAAGAAAAATGAATAAGTTCAGTAATAGCCATCCGCATTAACAGAGTATCCATTACTGCAATACGTTCTGAATCCCAATTTTTTGTTTTATGTGCAATCATCTCCTGATACTCAGACTCAAAAGCGACTACCTTTTTAAAAAGATCTAGGATAAATGGTCTGTCTTCATCCCAGTTAGAACAAACCTGAGCAAGTTTATTCTCTAGAGGGTTTTCACTCGAAAAATTCTTAAATGTTTTAGCCACTAATGACTGAAGTACTTCTTTATCAACTGGCCAGTTTATGAACTTTTCCTCAAAGATCTGCTCAATGCCCGGTGATTTAAGAATCAGTTTTTTAAAGATATACTTAATGATATCCTTGTCTAACTGTATTGTATGTATCGGGAGATTGTTAAACGTAGAATACTCAGGTGAATTCTTTAAGGAAATAAAGATCGATTTACAAACTTCCGGATCAAAATTCCAGGAAATTTTATACTTTTTAACAGCAGCAAGATATTCCGAATTTTGCTTTAATAAACTGATAAAGAGATTATTCTGTAGTTTCACACTGGCATTAAGATCATCTTCTGAGGGTAGATACTTATTAGCCCTTTCTCCGGCATCAATAATACTGTAATCTGCAACCTCAATAAAAAGTGAAAGTAACCAAAAATACATTTCACTAACCTTATCTACACTTTGTAAAAGTGCCTTTTCAAAAGGCAATACTTCCTTTACTTCTGATTGCTGATAAGAATATAAAACCTGCAACGCTTTAACCCTCAGATGCCTTCTATTTAACATGTATAAGAACGATTTTTTTGTTTGTTAATCCTAAATCAATAGGAAGCTTTTATTTTTCTGATATCCTCAATCCGCTTTTCAGCAATTTTATTTGCTGCTTCATTGGATGGAATATTATCTTGTTTTGATTTCTGTAATACTCTTCTGGTGGCTTCATAAATATTCTCAGCCATCTGAAATGTTTTTTTCTTATTAAAACCGGCAATTTCTGAATAACAATTGATCAATCCACCGGCATTGATGAGGTAATCAGGGGCATACATTATGTCTTTTTCAAGTAACATTTTCCCATGAACTACTTCATCAGCAAGCTGATTGTTAGCAGAACCTGCAATAATGGAACACTTTAATCGGTTTATCGTTTCTGTATTGACCGTTGCACCCAATGCACATGGCGAATAAATATCAATATCAAGATCAAAAAGATTGTTATTGGCAACAGCTATTGCACCATACTTTTGTGCAATCTCTCCCAAACGCTCTTCATTGATATCGCTGATGTAAACTTTAGCATTCTCATTTCTTAGCAGTGAAACCAAATGCTCACCAACATGCCCTATTCCTTGTACTGCCACGGCCTTCCCGGCTAAACTATCATTCCCAAAATGTTCCTTAACACAGGCTTTTATTCCCATAAATACACCCCTAGCAGTAACTGGAGAGGGATCTCCACTACCTCCGATAGATTCAGGAACACCAGTAACATGTTTGGTTTCCATCCGGATATACTCCATATCCCTCGGAGTTGTACCTACTTCTTCTGCAGTAATAAATGAACCGTTTAGATTTTCAATAAAACGGCCATACCTACGCATAAGAGCCTCTGACTTATGCAGGCGGCTATCCCCGATAATTACTCCTTT
>JBDNGV010000253.1:0-3406 GCA_041689125.1 Daejeonella sp. | reverse complement strand
GTGGATGCATTGTTGTCTTTTAAAAGAGACATTACTAAGGATTTTAATTTAACCGGATACCTTGGTGGTTCAATTCAGGAAACCAAATTTGCATCAGTTAATACCAATGCTAATGGTTTGAACAAACTTGACTTTTTCTTCATGCAAAATGCTAGGAATCCAAGAACTACGAACCAAGTTGGCCAAACTCCAGAGATTCAGTCTATATATGGTACTTCAACCCTATCCTTTAAAGATTACCTCTATCTTGACGTAACTGCCAGAAACGACTGGTCTTCTGCTCTACCTAAAGAGAATCAATCTTATTGTTATCCTTCAGGTGGTTTAACAGCAATTGTAACAGATATGATTGATTTCCCAAAATGGGTTTCTTATGGTAAGTTTAGAGGAACCTACGCAAAAGCCGGCTTTGGTGGACAGCAATATTTGACTGATAATTATTTCACAGTGGGTGCAGGTGGAGTAGTAAATACTCCTAGTCTCAGATCACTCGGAAATTACCAACCGGAAATTACTACTTCCTTTGAAGCAGGATTAGACTGGCGATTTTTTACCAACCGAATTGGGCTTGATGTAACTTATTATAGATCAGATACAAGAAACCAGTTAATTGCTTTGGCGGTTCCTAATGCTACACTTTTTAGTTCTCAATATATCAATGCCGGATTAATTCGGAATAGTGGAGTTGAGGTTATGTTGACAGGTTCTCCAATCAGAAGTAAGAATTTTTCATGGGATATTAATGTAAACTACTCAAAAAATGTCAACAATGTAGTTGAATTATCTCCAAGGTTAAAAAGAGCTATTTTGGGTGATGATAGACAGGTTCTCCAAGTAGTTGATGAAGGTAAGTCCTTTGGCGAGATGTATATGGCAGAATGGAGAAGGGATGCTCAGGGCAGAAGACTAGTTAGTGCCAATGGAGTACCGCTTATATCACCAAAAAATGTTTACGCAGGAAATTATAATCCTAATTATCAGCTTGGTGTTAACAATTCATTCAATTTTAAAAATCTTTCATTCAGTTTCTTGTTAGATTATAGGAATGGTGGTACAGTTGTGGCCGGTACTTCGGCTGCTATGGACGTTATGGGTAACTCAAAAAATTCACTTGAATATAGAGAAACTGGAGTTATACTGGACGCTGTTACTCTTACAGGTGTACAAAATACAACACGCATTTCTGCTGAAACTTACTGGCAATCTTTAGGAAACAGAACACCTGTAAAAGATTTTTATGCTTTTTCTGCGACTAATCTTAGGGTTAGGGAGGTGGTATTTGGTTTCAGAATTCCAAATCAGCTCGTTCAAAAAACAGGATTCGTTAAAAATGCAAGATTATCACTTGTTGGAAGAAATCTTCTGTTTTTAATGAGGGATGCTCCTTATGATCCTGAAATTGCTACTGCAGTGACCAATAGGGGTGGTATGGAATATAATTCTTTACCAACTACCCGTAACATCGGTCTAAGTCTGAATGCATCATTTTAATAGCTAATTGGCTATTGAAATTAAATATTAGTATTAATATTAAATTGAATAAAATGAAAACTCAAAAAACATTATTTAGAAAATGGGTCAGCAGAGTGATGCTATTTTTAGCACCAATTGTAATATTGACTGCCTGTACTAAAAATTTCGATGAAATAAATAGAAGACCAGATGGTTTGTTGGAACTAACTCCACCGGATTTGCGGAGTTTATTTACAGGCGCTTTAGTTAGCGGAGGTGGAATCGGTTATAATGAAACAAGCATGCTTTTGTTTCCAGGAGTATATTCCCAACATTTTGCTAGTACTAATACCAATCAGGAGTCACACAGATATGTTATTGTACAGAGATGGCAGGATATTTGGCCGGGAACCTATGTGGGTGCAATGCCTAGATTAGTAAATATTATTGAGGCAACAAAAGGTGGAAAAGAACCTAGTATGAATGCGGTTGCCAGAATTTGGAAAGTTTTCGCTTTTGTGCGTGTGACTGACCAATGGGGTCCAATTCCATATTCTAAAATTGGTAAGGATACTAGTGTTGTGGTTTATGATGATCAAAAGAGTATTTATTTTGATTTCTTCAAAGAACTAGATGAAGCAACAACAGCTCTGGCAAGTAATTTAACTAGACCTTCATTTGCAATAGCAGATCGTGTCTACAATGGAGATAATGCTAGATGGCTAAGATTTGGAAATACCTTACGCCTGCGTTTAGCATTAAGGATTTCGGATGTAGAACCTGCTAGAGCCAAACTTGAAGCTGAAAAAGCATTTGCTGGTGGAGTCATGACACAGGTTACAGATGGAGCCTATTTTAGAACTGATGCAGATTTTACCAATGGACTTAATAATTTCATGGGGAGAAATGGCTCTAGAATGAGTGCTACAATGGAGAGCTTATTAGTGGGGTATAATGACCCAAGGCTACCCGTATTTTGGGCTCCTGCCGTTACTGATGGTCGATTTCGTGGTGTTAGAAACGGAATGACCGTTGCTCAGCAAAATATGGTCGCAAATGGTGTTAATAATAATTCCTGGGTTGGTCCAAGGTATCAGCCTACCACTATGACTACAACTCCTCAGGTTGTTTTCTACGCATCAGAGGCTTATTTTCTTAGGGCTGAAGGTGCATTGAATGGCTGGGCCATGGGTGGAACCGCTAAAGATATGTATGATATGGGTATTGAAACTTCATTGCGCGAGCATGGCATTACCACTCCTGCAGTTATTTCTGCTTATGTTAATGGTACAAGTTTACCTGTCGCACCTAACAATGTGTTTCCTACACCACCATTGACAGACATTGCGGTAAGATTCGAAGGCAGCAATGTTGAAAGACAACGCGAGCAAATCGGAACCCAGAAATGGATTGCGCTATGGCCGGAAAGTCATGAGGCTTGGGCCAATATTAGAAGATCAGGCTATCCTAAATTTTACCCATTGTTGAATTCTCAAAATCCTGATATAACACCGGATAAAATGATCCGGAGAATAAGCTTCCTCGATAGGGAGCTCGTTGCTAATGGGGTTGCGGTAAGGGCTGCAGTTACATTATTGGGTGGACCTGATAACGTTGCTACCCGTTTGTGGTGGGATAAATCAAAATCAAACTAAGTCTCTAATAAGTCTAAGAACTTAATTTAAAAATTGCATCATCATAATGCCATGGGCATACCTGCGAAAGTAGGTATGCCCTAATTTACCCATCAATTGTATTGATGTTATCTTGCTATTTCCTTCGGTTTCCTGCGGTTGGTGTTTTCACCACCCGCTTAAAACGAATGAAATCTAGCATGACTTTAAGCTTTCCTATAGTCGGTGTTTACAGCACCCACTTTCTATTATTTTCCTGCGATTGGTGTTTTCACCACCCGCTTATAATAAACGAATGAAATCAAATAAGAACCTAAATG
>JBDNGV010000252.1:0-5555 GCA_041689125.1 Daejeonella sp. | reverse complement strand
AGGACAGAATTCTGGAACTCCTATATAAAGAAGCTCCTTTAGAGCGTATAGTCCATGAACTGGAAGGCCTGTTCCTTAGCCACACGATCCCTATACGGACGAACCGGTCTAAAAACAGAAATATGGGTAAATACAGATGTAGAACCAAACCTAAAGTAACTAAGAATCAAAGGTATGCAATATGAAAATCGCTTAACTTAATGACATTGTACCAGCGGTAGGCGAGCGAATTATCTGATTCAAGGCCTTCGTGTTTAATCTGGCCAACTCCATTAAAAAATTCCTTATTCCGCTTCGACTACCGAAATTTTTACCGACGAGGTTCCAAGATCAATTCCAAGTAATTGCATATTTCAGGATTAATCAATTATTATCCGAGAAGGTAAACTCAGGAAGGCGCATGATTTCTCCTCCCTTTAGAGCGGATTCGTGAGCTAATATACCAACACAAACTATATTAGCCGACTGACTTGCATTTGGATAAGGGTCTCTGTCTTCAGTCAGGGCATTGAGAAATTCATTTACAAGATGTGGATGAGAACCTCCGTGACCTGATCCCTGTATAAATGAAAGATGCTGATTATCATCCGAATCATAAACACCTACAGTTGTGAAATGCTGAATTTCTTTCGGCAATAAATGAGCGTAATCAGGAATTTTTACTCTTGAGGGTGATTCTCCGGTGTGAATAACACTTTCTTCATGTTCAATAAGGGCCCATTCAAATGATTTCTTAGAGCCATATACGTCAAAACTTTCGCGATACTGGCGAGCCGTATTAAATAATGAACGTGTAACTTCAGCAGAAAGATCTGAGTTTTTAAATCTAATATGACACGTTTCTATTGCAAAAGGAGAACCATATTTAGAAATAAGGTTTGCATCAATTGTGCCGGAGCCAAAACATGAAACATATTCGGCCTGGGTATTAGGAAGTGCCAGTACCGGTCCTACACAATGTGTTGCATAGTGCATAGGAGGCAAACCTTCCCAATACCCTGGCCATCCGGCCATCTCCTGCTGGTGCGAAGCACGTAAAAACTGTATCTTTCCTAATTCTCCTTTTTCATAAAGTTCTTTAACAAATAAAAACTCACGGCTGTATATGACGGTTTCCATCATCATATAGGTTAGCCCTGTTTCTTTAACAGCTTTAACTATTTGCCTGCATTCTTCTATTGTTGTTGCCATAGGTACTGTACAAGCCACGTGTTTGCCTGCTCTTAATGCAGCCAAAGAAAGTTCTGCATGATTATTTATAGGCGTATTTATATGCACCGCATCAATAAGAGGATCTTTAAGAAGTTCTAAATAGTCTGTATATCTTTTTTCAATCCCAAAAGCATTTCCTATTTCATTTAATTTTTCAGGGCTTCTTTGACAAATCGCATACATGTTTCCAAGAGGATGTTTCTGATAAATTGGAATAAATTCTGCTCCAAATCCTAACCCGATAATAGCAATATTAATTTTTTTCTGACTCATTAAATATCTAATTTAATTCCTGCTTAAATTGGTAATAATTCTTCGGTTGTGGTTTTTATATCCGCGCCTGAAGCCCATCTTTTTAAAAATTACAGTCCTTCTCCTGCAAAACTATCCTGGCTTGGAGCAAGAGGACGCCATATACAAACGGCTCCCGCGAGCTCTTGTATCTCGGGCGTAAAACTTTCTATAGACACCGCACCCTAATACCTGATTGCACTCAATTCCCTGAAATAGGCGTCCCAACGAGTTTGACCGGTTCCTGGAGTTCCGCGATAATGTTCTGAAACCTGAAGATGGATCAATCTGTCTCCAGCCAGAAGAATAGCTTTTTCAATGTCAGGATCTTCGATGTTCATATGAAATCCATCTAACATAATTTTAGCTGCGGAGTGATTAATGTCGGCCAAAAGCCTGCTAACATCCTCAGTAGTATTGACCAGAATACTCTCAAAACGGTTGAGCGGTTCCAGGGCAATTTCAAGTCCGCGTTCAGCGGCCATCTGGCAAACCTTACGGAGATTGACCACCGCACGCTCCCATTCTATTTTCTTTTGTTCGGGGGAAACGGGACGGGCTTTACCTACTGTAGAATACATGGGGCCGCAAAAGAAGCGTGCACCTAAATCTCTGCAAATATCGAGGCAGGATTGAATGTATTCAAAACTAACCTGATGATAGGAAGAGTCATCATGTGTTAAATCCGGGCTGGTACTGAAGGCTCCACATATCCCCGGCTGAAGGCCATACTCTGAAAGAGCCTCTTTAACTTTCTTAACATCAATCAGGGCCGGATCTTCACCCGGAATTTCTACAACATCATAGCCCATTTGCTTAATTTTTGAAAAAAGAGCAATGGCTTCTGTATTAAACGGAGAAGTCCAAAGCCAGGTGCTTACCCCAAATTTTATATTTAAACTCATAGGTCATATTTGGTTATTTTATTACAGGAATCTCTTTGCTATCTAATAAAACAGCTTTATATCCACCCTTTGATTTAAAGTAAAGTATCAAGCCTATATAACAAAGTAACATCCCGATCGGGAATAACGCAACCGTTTTAAGAGCCTCTTTTTTGGCGTTGTCCTGAATTGCTACTACTGTTCGTTTCTCTTCTTCAGTAGCTTGAGATAGCTTATCAATATCTACAGCACGGTAGTCGCCAAAAAAACTGGTTTTTTCATCCTTAGCGTAAGTACTGTGAATAGCAGTATTATTTTGCTGATCATACATGCGTAATCTTGAATCAATAGTTTTATCCTGAACAAATCCAAGTATAACAGTCCCAATTACTCCTGCACCAATCATGCCTACACCGCCTGTAATATTGAGGGTAAGGGCACCCCCTTTCGGGAAGAGTTCTGCTACTACGCCAAGCATAGTAGGCCAAAAGAAACTTTTTCCCAATCCAAAAACTGTTGCAGCTACCAGAACCATAATGCCTGTAGATGAAGATAAAAGGAAAAGCCCTAAAGCTGCTATCAAAGAACTTATGGCGAGTAATACTAAAGGAGTGATATTATGAATAATCTTACCTGCCGATAAACGTAAGATCACCATGATGGCTGAAGTGTACACCAGAATCCATCCTGCTTGCAAACCTACCTTACCCATTTCAGGAGTCATAAGATCAGATATCCAGCTGTCAGTTCCTAATTCGGCGGTTGCCAGGGGTATCATGATAAGCAGCATAATAATAAACAGAGGCTGACCAAAACTTCGTACATAAAAACCAAAAACAGTAACAATAATCAGAGTGACTATTGTACTTACTGAAGTTTCCCAACCAAACACCGCTCCTATCTGAAATATGATAAGAGCTACAATAATAAGCGCCCCTCCCACTCCTACTTCTTTTAACATATCCAGGTAAGAAACTCCTGCCTGAACACGTTCATTGAGAGAAAACTTATGGGGAACCATCATTATGGCGTAAGCAATACTTGGCAGGAGAACGAGAATTATCTTAAGCCTCCAATCAGTTTCAGGCCCCATTAGCAGAGCTATAATTCCTCCAAGTATTAAGCCTGCAGGCCAGCCTGCGTGTAAAAAATTCAGCCATTTGGTTTTGGCCCCCGGAAACATTGTTGCCACTGCAGGATTCACCACTGCTTCTACAGTACCATTTCCTAAAGCCATAATGAATGTTGCTACATACAACATAGTATACCCATCAGCAAAATAAGTAAGCACTGCAGATGAAACATGACAGATAAATGCAAAAATCATTGAATTTTTATAGCCTACTTTGTCTATAACCAAGCTAAACAATACTATACTTATGGCGAAAGGCCAAAGTCCCACACCGGCAATTTCCCCGACCTGAGTATTAGTTAGATTAAATTCCGCCTGCCATTGAGGCAATGTAAGTGCACGGAGGATAAATCCAAAGGAAGTAGTAACTATTGCCATAAAGCACGCCAGGAATAATCTTTTATCTTTCACTTGATGAACATCGCTTGATTGAGTAGTATTAATCTTCATGTTAAGGTTAGTTGATAATTGACTATTTGATAATTTGATAATTATTTGCCACTTATTTTGATGCCATTTCAATTTTCACTTCTGAAACGTTATCAAAAAAATGATACTTAAATTTCGTCCTGCCTGTTACGCATCGGACATCTTTCCGTCTCCCAAAAGAAAAAGTTTACCATAATTAATAATCCTTAATAAAATTATAATTGGTTGTTTAATTAGACTATTTACCCCCTTTACAGCAGTAATATATTGATGCAAAAAGGTAATAATATTTTTATAGTCCACTTTGTCTATAACCAAACTGAACAGCACTATTTAATTGTACGTAAATAAGCAACCAAATCGAATATCTCAGTTTCAGTCAATGTATTGAACAAACCAGGTGGCATCATAGATACAGGCGTTTCTTCACGCGACTGTATTTCGGATTTATTAATAATAACTGCATCCTGTCCTACAATACGCATGGTCACTTGCCGCTGGTTTTCTGAAGCAACATTTCCTGCGTAAGTACGGCCATCCCTAGTTGTTATCACCACCATTTTGTAATCATCCTGAATCTCTTCGCTTGGATTCAGAACATTGCTGAGAAGATAATCGAGATTCGCCCTGTTTGAACCAGTTAAGTCAGGGCCGATAATTCCTCCTTCCCCATACATTTTATGGCAAGGCCCACAAGTTGCTTGAAAAACCATACGACCTTTAGCTGTATTAGCCTTGCTGACAGCCTCATTGGTAAGCAAATTTTTATATTTAATATATTCCTTTTCATCCATGTTAGTTTGTTCAATGGGACCCCAAACTTCAATAAATCCACTACCTACTACTCTAAGCAATTGCCGTGCAGCGTATATAGGAACGTCACGTTTTGGAATGACCTTGTTTTTAAGCGCCTGACTCAATAGCCAGCCGTACTTTGGTCTTGATGACAATGTTTGTATAACCTGAAGTTTCTCCGCAGAGGTAAAACTATTATATTGTGCTATGAGTAATTTACCCAATGGTTCACTATCAAATCCGGCAATAGCGCGGATTACATCAGCGCGGAGTGCCGCTTCATTAAGTAATGCCGGTAGCTCTTGAATAAGTTCCTGGCGCTGTCTGCTTGTGATAGCTTCTAAAGCTTTGCGGCGCTGATCAAGAGTTGCGTTTTTGTTTTTCAAGGTTACCATAAATTTTTTTGCCGCTTCGGTGTCGCCAAATCGCTGCGCAATATCCAATGCAAGATGCGCTGTTCTTTCATTTGACCCCTTTAGGTTAGCATAAACAGAATTCCAGTTAGGTGGAGCTGCCAGATCGTACCGGCCTTCCAGGCCATCCCGCATCCCTTCCAACAAGCTTATCTGTTGTTTCTTCGGCATTTTTGGTATCCACGATACCAGTGTCTTAATCGCATCTGCATCTACAATCCGGCGCGCTATCAATTGAGTAATTACAGAAATTTCACTTTTGGTGGCAATCTGAAGAGCGCGGTCAGGATTTGCCTTTACGAGGGACTCCATTCCAAACCATAACATTTTCGGAATATTATGATCAGCGATATCCACAGCGTGCTTTACAAGTTCTTCCACTATTTTCCAACTTAAATT
>JBDNGV010000251.1:0-4639 GCA_041689125.1 Daejeonella sp. | reverse complement strand
CTGAGCGCGGATCTATCAAAATAGGGGGGCAATACATGGACAAGGTTGAAATCTGCCACGTTAAAGATTACGAGATGCCAGTACTTGCACCCACTAACCCAGGCAACGATTATGGCGCATACAAAGGATCCGCTCAGAATCATAATTATGTCATTGAAAATGTAATTGATGTGCTAAAAGGGCGTGCGTCGATTACAACAAATGCACTTGAAGGTTTGAAAGTTGTGGATATGATAGAACGGATTTATGCTTTAAAAAACTAGATGAATTCTAAAATAGGTATTATTGGTGGCGGAATTATTGGCCTTGCGATAGCATATAAGCTACAGCTCAAGTTTCCGAGCAAGAAATTGATTCTTTTCGAGAAGGAAGGTGAAATCGGTCAGCACCAGTCCGGGAGAAATAGTGGAGTTTTGCATTGCGGTTTGTACTATGAGCCGGGGTCATTAAAAGCTAAACTGGCAGTCGAGGGTATTCGCCAGATGACAGATTTTTGCAGGATACATAATATTCAGCACGAGATATGTGGAAAAATTGTTGTCGCATCAAATGACAGAGAAATCCCTTTTTTAAATAATCTTTTCAAGCGTGGAACGGAGAATGGCCTTATGGGTCTTAAATTTCTGAAGCCTTCAGAACTTAAACTGCGTGAACCATTTGTATTAGCGAAAGAAGCTCTGTTGGTTCCGGAAGAGGGAATTGTAAATTACACAGGAGTGATGAATAAGCTTCGTGAGCTAATTCTATCTAATGACGGAGAAATACTAACAAACACAGAAATAAGAAGTATCACAGAGACAAATGATTATTTGACAGTTTCTGATGGGGTGGGAGAATGGCATTTGGACAATATAGTGAGCTGTGCAGGACTTCATTCAGATCGTGTATTTGAAAAGTTAACACATCTAAAACGTCCGCTGAGAATTGTTCCTTTTCGTGGAGAGTATATGATGTTAAAGCCAGAAGCAGAAAAGTTAGTAAATCATTTGGTTTATCCCGTCCCGGATCCGGCCTATCCGTTTCTGGGTGTTCACTTCACAAGAATGATTTCGGGAGCACGTGAAGTAGGGCCGAATGCAGTATTTGCGCTAAAGAGGGAAGGATATACAAATTCCGAAATATCAATTGTCGATACACTAGACGCCCTAGCATATAAAGGATTTATTAATTTCTTTTTGAAAAATTTCACCTTTAGTATGGGAGAATTTTACAGTTCTATCAATACGACAGCATTTTTAAAGAAAGCGAAGAAGCTTATCCCCGACATCGAAACCTCGCACTTTGTAAAAGGTACAGCGGGTGTGAGAGCTCAGGCAATGGATGCATCAGGAAAATTACTGATGGATTTTAATGTATTGAGAGTTGGTAGGCAGGTACATGTGCTCAATGCGCCGTCACCGGGAGCAACTGCATCATTATCGATTGCAGATCACATCATTAGTGAGTATTTAGACTAATATGCAAATTAAGCAGGATGAATATTGGGATACAGAGATATCTAATAAACGTGTTTTCTTTGACTTTAGATTTAAGCAGGTTTGGAAGTACAGGGACTTGCTGGTACTATTCGTAAGGCGCGATTTTGTTTCATTTTATAAACAGACAATTTTAGGTCCAATATGGTTTTTTATACAGCCGATTTTCACAACTATCGTATATGTTTTTTTATTTGGGACTTTAGCTTCATTATCAACAGATGAGATACCTGCCCCTTTGTTTTATATAGCTGGAATTACAACGTGGACTTATTTTTCAGATTGTTTAATAAAAACTTCAACTGTTTTTAGAGACAATGCTGCAATCTTTGGCAAAGTTTATTTTCCCAGATTGATTATGCCTCTAAGCATCACCATTTCCAGCTTGGCCAAATTTTTCGTACAGCTTTTATTATTGGTAATTATGATTATCTTTTTCTCCATAAAGGAGGATCAGAATTTTGTGACTATTAATATTGTATTTTTTCCTGCTTTGGTTTTGATTATGGCAGCGTTAGGCATGGGGCTGGGTTTGCTGGTGACAGCGGTCTCGTCAAAATACCGTGATATTGCCATGCTCCTTACATTTGGAATTCAACTTCTAATGTTTGCAACTCCGATTGTTTATCCACTATCAAGTATCTCGGGTAAATTGAAGTTGATTTTACAATTGAATCCGATGACAACAGTAGTAGAAATGATGCGATTAGGCTTCTTAGGAAAAGGAACAGTTGATACGTTTGGAATTGTGTATACTATTTTAATAACAATTTTAGTATTATTTTTTGGAGTCCTTGTGTTTAATAAAGTTGAAAAAAGTTTCGTTGATACTATTTAAATGGGAACAGTAATAGAAGTAGAAAATCTTTCAAAGGCATATCAACTTGGTCAGTTTAGTACTGGTACAATTAGTAATGATGTAAAAAGGTGGTGGGCGTTAAGAAACGGAAAAGAAGATCCTTTTTTAATTTTAGGAGAAGAGAATGATCGAACAAAAGTTGGAGGAAGCGATATTGTATGGAGCTTAAAAGATGTAGGATTTAGTGTAGAGGCTGGTGAATCAATAGGGATAATTGGACGTAATGGAGCAGGTAAAAGTACGTTGTTGAAATTGTTATCACAGATAACTGCGCCAACTACCGGAAATATTAAAATTAATGGACGTGTAGCAAGTTTATTAGAAGTTGGTACTGGATTCCATCCTGAACTTTCAGGGCGTGAAAATATATTCCTTAACGGAGCAATTCTCGGGATGTCCAAAACTGAGATCAACGAAAGTTTGATGAAATTGTCGATTTTTCGGGTGTTGAGCGGTATCTTGACACACCTGTTAAGCGGTATTCATCGGGAATGTATGTAAGATTAGCGTTCGCTGTTGCCGCTCATTTGGAAACCGAAATATTAATAATTGATGAGGTGTTAGCTGTGGGTGACGTCGAATTTCAAAAAAAATGTCTTGGTAAAATGGGCGATATTACTAGAGGCGAGGGTAGAACTATACTTTTTGTAAGTCACAATCTTCCGATGATAGCCTCGCTTTGTACAAAAGGAATAGTACTCGATAAGGGCAAACTTGTTTTTGACGGGCTCTCCTCTACTGCGATTAATTATTATCAGAACGGAGAAAACCTTACTCCGGGAAAGGTTTCTTATCCTGATGAAAATAAACGTCCCGGCGACTCGCTGGCCGAGCTCATTGAAGCATATTTAGTTGCACCTAGTGGAGAAGTTTCTGCTGAATTGAATATAGCTGAACCTTTTTCCGTAAAAATGAAGTATGTCATTAAACAAGGATCTTTAAGAAATGCCTATCCTAATTTTCATTTTCTTGATCAGTTTGGTCAATACGTTTTTGTGACTTCTCCTAATCCGATAAAAAATGACCTGAATCCGAATGGTGGTGTTTATGAAGCAGAGTGTATGATACCCGCTAACTTTTTCAATGCAGGTAATTTTTCTATAAGTATTGCATTCACTGCAGATTATAAAGGTGCAAATACGAGTTTTTATGAGCAAAATGCATTAAACTTTTCCATGATCGAAGATCTGGATAATTCGCCTACTAGGATCGGCAATTATGGGGGCGCCATGCCGGGTTCTATCAGGCCGATCCTGGACTGGAATATAAATAAAAGATAATCAAGGTATGAAAGTAGTAATTCTTGCAGGAGGCTTAGGCACTCGTTTAATGGAGGAAACAGAAGCCAGGCCTAAACCTATGGTTGAAATAGGAGGAAAACCTATTTTATGGCATATAATGAAAATATACGAAGCACATGGCTTTAATGATTTTATAATTTGCCTAGGCTATAAAGCCCAATTCATAAAACAATATTTTCTTAATTATTTTTTATACAATTCAGATTTAACCATTGAACTGGAGAAAAATAAGATAGATGTTCATTTCTCCAACACGGAATCTTTTAAAGTTACATTGGTAGATACCGGCTTGTACACAAACACAGCGGGCCGTCTGCAAAGAGTTAGAAAATATCTGGAAGGAGAGCGTTTCATGCTTACTTATGGTGATGGGGTAAGTAATGTCGACATTGATAAACTGATACAATTCCACGAAGGCAGCGGGAAATTGGTTACCCTTACTTCTGTGAGAATTCCCGGAAGATTCGGTAATCTGGCTGCGGATGAAAATGGAACAGTTATGCATTTTGAGGAAAAGCCAGAAGGAGATGGCATGTGGATAAACGGAGGTTTTTTTGTGATGGAAAGCGGAGTCTTTAACTATCTGGATAAAGATATGGATGCCATTCAGTTGGAGCATGAGCCACTAAGAGATATCGCAAGAGATGGGCAATTGGCTGCATATCGTCATAATGGGTTTTGGAAATGCATGGATGCTCTCAGAGACAGAATAGAACTAGAGGATATGTGGGATAGTGGTAAAGCAAAATGGAAAATCTGGGATTAAAAATGCTTGGTATATATCAGAATAAAAGAGTTTTTATTACAGGGAATACAGGTTTTAAAGGCTCTTGGTTAGCATCCATTTTTAAAAAATTAAATGTACATGTAGAAGGGTATGCTTTGTCGCCCGCCATTCCAACCAACCATTTCGATCTACTGAATGCTGATTACAAGACAACTGTTGCCAATATTTTGGATAAAGATAAGTTGGATGCAGCCATAGCGCAGGCACAGCCTGACAT
>JBDNGV010000250.1:0-6708 GCA_041689125.1 Daejeonella sp. | reverse complement strand
TTTTTTTAAATATATTGAATTCAATAGGTAATCTGTAGAAAATATAATTGACCATTATAATAGTCTGTAAACATAAACAGCTGTCATAGTTAAATGGCAGCTGTTTATTATAAAGATCAAATGGACTTAAGCCAGTTTTGTTTTCAAATTCTGATCAATAGCATCTAAGAATTCTTCTGTGTACAGGTAATGTTCACCATGACTTACTTTATTTCCATGGATACAGACAGCAAGATCTTTAGTCATTTTTCCACTTTCTACAGTCTCGATACAAACTTGTTCCAAAGCGTGACAGAAATCAATTAATGCTTGGTTATTATCAAGTTTTCCGCGAAATTCAAGACCTCTCGTCCATGCAAAGATTGATGCAATTGGATTGGTTGAAGTTGGTTTTCCGGCTTGGTGATCACGGTAGTGACGTGTTACAGTTCCGTGGGCAGCTTCAGCTTCCATAGTAGAGCCATCCGGTGTAATTAATACTGAGGTCATTAATCCCAATGATCCGAAACCTTGAGCAACGGTATCCGATTGAACATCCCCGTCATAATTTTTACAAGCCCATACAAAGTTACCGTTCCACTTTAAAGCAGAAGCAACCATATCATCAACCAGACGATGCTCATATGTTATGCCAGCAGTATCAAATTTCGCTTTGAATTCGTTCTGAAAAACCTCTTCAAAAATATCTTTGAAACGGCCATCATATTTCTTTAAAATCGTATTTTTTGTAGAAAGGTATAATGGCCATCCTTTTGACAAAGCCTGGTTAAAACAAGCGCGGGCAAAGCCATAAATACTTTCGTCGGTATTGTACATTGCAAGAGCTACACCATCACCTTTGAAATTGTAAACTTCAAACGATTGTGCTTCACCTCCATCTTCAGGACTAAAAGTGATGGTTAATTTACCTTTTCCTTTAGTAACAAAATCAGTTGCACGGTATTGATCGCCAAATGCATGACGTCCGATACATATTGGAGCAGTCCAGTTTGGCACCAAGCGCGGGACATTTCTCATCACAATTGGCTCACGGAAAACAGTTCCGTCCAGAATATTTCTGATTGTACCGTTCGGTGACTTCCACATTTGCTTCAAATTGAATTCGATAACACGTGCTTCATCAGGAGTGATTGTAGCACATTTGATACCAACACCGTATTTCTTAATGGCATTTGCTGCGTCGATAGTTACCTCATCGTTAGTCTCATCCCTGTATTCCATTCCAAGATCGTAATATTTAATATCCAGTTCTAGGTATGGAGTAATCAATTTATCTTTAATAAACCTCCAGATAATTCTGGTCATTTCATCACCATCTAATTCTACTACTGGATTTGCAACTTTAATTCTTTGTACTGACATATACTTAATAATGAGATTTTTGGAATTTTCACAAAGATAGGAATTTTGAATACACCTGAAAATTAGGTCGGGAGGAAAATTCAACTAAAAGCTCTAATCAGAGTGAAATTGAACCCAATAAATAATAATCTACCTAAACTTGTGTCAATTAAGGTTTCGCCAAATGATAAAGATGTAGATAGAACCCCTTGGGTGTAATTAATAAAAATTTAAATGATCGAATAAATAATATAATAAACCACATACCTGCCTGCCGCAGGCAATTAAGTATGTGGTTAAAGAAACAAAATTAAATCCAATGGGTTTAATAGATCTCATTTATACAATTCATTTATCATCACCGAAATGTAAATTCCAATCTAAGGGTATCAATAATCTAGATCGAGGTTAAATCGTTTTCTGAATTCGTCTAGATTAGGGTTTTTTTCCAACATATGCTGGTATTTCTCATTGGAAGTATAAAGACGTTTTTTCTGAATTTGCTCCAATAGTTTAGTTTGAAGTTCTATACTGAAATTATTAAGCTCTGTTCTCAAAAAATTCAGTAGTTCAACTTTTTCGGTATGCAAAAGGTCTTCTTGAAGCTTGTTTTCAATGTCTAGCTCGATGAGGAAATTGGGTAGGAGACGAGGAAGATAGGATGTCATAATTGTGAAAATATTAATCTTTCCTTCATTCTTCATCTTTATCGCATAGGTATTCCAGAATCGGAGTAATGAATCTGCATTGAAGTCCAGCTTACCGTCACCACTTAGATATTCAGGCTTTTCATCCTCCTTTTTGGTATAATTTGCTTCCAAATCATTTAAATTAGGGATCAGGGTACTGCCTGCACTCAGTGAGGGCTTAGGCATACTGACTATTGGTTTTTTTGTTTCAATTTCTGGCTTCTGATTTTCTATTTGAGCCTCTATCAAAGAAAGTACAGCGGCTTCTGTGATTTTTATTGGTTCTTCAAGTGTCTGAATCGAGGGTATTGTTGCCTTTTCTGGGACAGGATATTCAGGCTTCACAGAAGTTTCAGGTTTTACCTGGGGATTAATTTTTTTTTTTACTTCCCCTTCTGATATGGAGGGCATTCCTGCAGCTGAAAGATTGATGACCGAAGGGATATGGCAAAGTTTAATCAATGCCAATTCTACCTGCAATCGCTGATTCTTGCTGGTTTTATAATTCAGATCGCATTGGTTGCTGATATTTAAGGCCGAAATTAAAAAGGAAAGCGGGGCAATTTGCGATTGTGCATGATATTTCTGCCTGATGCCATCACTTACTTCCAAGAGCTTTAGTGTTGAGCTATCTTTACTAACCAATAAATTTCTGAAATGAGATGCAAGGCCAATAATGAAATGATTTCCATCAAATCCATGGCTTAATATTTCATCAAAAATGAGGAGCGAATTCGCCACATCTTCTGCAAGAATAGCATCAGTTAATTTAAAGTAATAATCATAATCTAGAATATTCAGATTATCGATAACTGCTTTATAATTGACGTTCTTATTTGAAAAACTGACAATCTGATCGAACATAGACAAGGCATCACGCAATCCACCATCGGCTTTTTGGGCAATCATATGCAAACCGTCCTGATCATACTCAATCCCTTCCTTATCAGCTATCTCTGCCAGATGCTGGGCCATATCCTCAACCCGGATGCGGTTAAAATCGAATATTTGACAACGTGATAGAATTGTAGGTAGAATTTTGTGCTTTTCAGTGGTTGCTAAGATAAAGATCGCATATGGAGGAGGCTCTTCTAATGTTTTCAGAAAAGCATTAAATGCCTGTTGTGATAACATATGAACCTCATCAATAATATAGACCTTGTATTTTCCTGCCTGTGGTGGGATACGTACCTGCTCAATTAGATTTCGGATATCTTCAACCGAATTATTTGAAGCAGCATCCAACTCATGGAAATTAAAGGAATTTCCATTCTGAAAAGAGATACATGAATTGCATGCCCCACAGGCTTCTGCATCAGTAGTTAAATTCTGGCAGTTGATGGTCTTGGCAAGTATCCGCGCACAAGTTGTTTTACCAACTCCCCTCGGACCGCAGAAAAGAAATGCCTGGGCGAGTTGATTATTTATGATGGCGTTTTTTAGTGTACCGGTTATATGTTGCTGACCAACAACCGTTTGAAAGGTCGCAGGCCTGTACTTTCTCGCTGATACTATGAAATTATCCATCGGGTCTAAATTAGAAAGAGGAACGGGTTAAACCAAACTTAGATCAAGTTTTTTCTTCACAGTTTAAGCTCTCTTAGTTCCGCACTGAATACTCATCAACATATTTAAAAAAAAGTTGGGTTTAGGTCTGCTAAGAATTATTAACTAATGCATTGTTTTGGATGAAATACCGGAATATGGGTATTGCAAAATAATTTGCTATGAATGAAATCTGTACCAGAAACTCAGTGTGAAATCATTTAATAAATATTCCTATTGACAACTTTCATGTCATTCTGATCAGATTCTCTTAAAACCATTTGATAAATAGAAAATTATGTCTATTTTTGCATCCCGCTTAAAAGCCTGATTTAGAGGTTTTGGAGTTCAATAAATTAAAAAAATAAATAGCAACAATGCAACAGTACGAAACAGTGATCATTCTGACCCCGTTGTTATCTGATGAAGCTACGAAAGAGGTATTTACCAAATTCAACAAGCTTATGACTGATAACGGAGCCGAAATTGTCCATGAAGACAATTGGGGTTTGAAAAAACTAGCGTATCCGATTCAAAAGAAAACAACAGGATACTATCACCTAACTACATTCCAAGCTCCGGGTGAGTTTATTAACAAACTTGAAGTTGAATACAAGCGCGACGAACGCATCATGCGTTTTCTGACTGTTTCATTGGATAAGCATGCACTTGCTTTCAGTGAGAAAAAACGTAGCGGAGCTTTCAACAAAAACAAGGAAACAAAAACTGAGGAGGTAGCGAAATAATGGCAAAAGACACAATCCAATACGTTACCGCTCCAAAAGTTGACGAGAGCCGTAAAAAGTATTGCCGTTTCAAAAAGAACGGTATCAAATACATCGATTACAAAGACGCTAACTTTTTGTTAAAGTTTATTAACGATCAGGGTAAAGTTTTACCACGTCGTTTGACCGGAACTTCATTGAAATTTCAACGTAAAGTAGCTCAAGCTGTGAAGCGTGCGCGTCATATCGGTTTATTACCTTATGTTACTGATTCATTAAAATAAGAGGGAGATAAGCGAAATGGAACTAATTTTAAAACAAGACATCAAGAATCTCGGAGAGAAAGATGATGTTGTGAATGTGAAGCCTGGTTTTGGACGTAATTACCTTATTCCAAAGGGTTATGCCACCCTGGCTACTGAATCAGCAAAAAAAGTATTAGCTGAAAATCTGAAACAAGCTGCTTTTAAGCAGGATAAAATCAAAAAGGATGCAGATGCAATTGCAGCCAGACTTGAAGGTGTTAAACTTTCTATCGGTGCAAAAGCTGGTGAGACTGGTAAGATCTTCGGATCTGTTAACACAATCCAGATTGCAGATGCTTTGAAGAAAGAAGGCTTTGACGTTGATCGTCGTCGCATCACCTTCGATACTGAGCCTAAATTTGTAGGTGAGTACACTGCAAACCTTAACCTGCACAAAGAAGTAAAGGTTAAAGTTTCTTTTGAAGTTATTGCAGAATAATTTTCTTTTCCCGTTTTAAATGCGGGAAAAAATCAGGAAAAAAAATTATATTTTTATTGCCTTCTGAAATTCAGAAGGCATTTTTTGTTTTAAGATAAATTGGAAATCAATTCTTTATAATTTTAAAGAGTGAACAAATTCAAAATAGTCATCGGGCTGATTCAAAAAGCCATCTTCTGGTTCCTTGCCGTATCATTAATTTGGGTACTCATATACCGATTCATTAACCCACCCATTACTTATCTTATGCTTCAGCGTGCTGTTGAACATAAGATTGATGGAAAAGACCTGAAAATTGATAAATCATGGATGAGAATAGAAGATATTTCAACTAATTTGAAGAAAGCAGCCATTGCCGGTGAGGATATTAATTTCCTGAATCATTGGGGTTTTGATTTTAAGGCAATGGAGTCAGCATTTGTGAAAAATAAAAATGGTAAAAAGGTTAGGGGAGGGAGCACAATCAGTCAACAAACAGCCAAAAATGTATTTTTATGGCCGGGAAGGTCCTATATTCGTAAAGCCTTTGAAGCTTATTTTACAGTTCTTATTGAAATAATATGGGGCAAAGAGCGTATTCTGGAGGTTTATCTGAATGTGATTGAAATGGGCGATGGAATTTACGGCGCAGAGGCCGCTGTGCAGAATTATTGGGGGAAATCCGCAGGAAATATGAGCAAGTCCCAGTCAGCGCTCCTGGTTGCAGTATTACCCAACCCATTGCGTTGGAACCCTTCAAGGCCAAGCAGGTTTGTTTATTATAAGCAGGGGCTTATTTTAAGAAATATGCGGACTTTGAAGAAATTGCCTTTTTGATGAAATAAGAGTTAATAGGATTGGGGTGCCAACCCGATTTAACTTATCTCACTACTTAATACTCACTACTCACTACTCAATTAAAACGAAAACACCTTGGCATGCCAGCTATCTACTAATGGGACATTCCAAGAGGTTTCCAATTCCTTCCGGCGACTGATCAGGTTATTGAAAACCAGGGTTTGTGCATTTACAATACCCTGTCCGATTCTCTCTTCAAATTCTTCCCGGCTGCAATTGATAATATCTTCACCCAATCTATAGGCAATTCTTAACCGGTCAAACAAATTGATTTTGAATCTGGTTTCTAATTCTTTCATCAGATGTACTGATTTATCGATACTACATCCGGTAGCGCCGGCCATTTGCTCATCGACTGAAAGTACGATAAACTGATGATGATAAATCTCAGCTAGAGCAGCTAAGTCATGTCCGTGCGCCTGCCATTCTGCAGTAAAATTGTTCAATACCTGCTTTATAGCCTTCTCTTCATCAATTGTGAAGGGACGGTCGGACTGATATATCCAAATTTTTGAATTTTCTGAAATATGCATATGTAAAATTACAAATTCAACAATTATAACAGGCTTTTTTCTTGCAGGTTTACGAAATCATGATTAATATACTTTTGTGAGGTATTTATTCTCAATTATGATATGAGATTTTAGGGTTTGATTTTCAAATTCAAAATATGTTATTATTTTTATTCAGTATAAACTATAAACGCTCAAAAAAATCAAAACATGAAGAAATTATTTTTTTTGCTCGCAGTGCTAATAAGTGCCGCATCTGTAAACGCGCAAGACAAAGATTCCATAGAACGTAAAAGTACTAGCATAGATTCGGGG
>JBDNGV010000249.1:0-2282 GCA_041689125.1 Daejeonella sp. | reverse complement strand
GGTGTACTAACATCCTGTCCACCAACTACTACTGGGTTTGTATTTTTCTCATTTGAATAAGCAAGATTACCTGAGACGACTAATTTCTCAGAAATTTTTTGATTAAACCCGAGGTTGATTGTTTTACGATTGAATGTATTGTTTGGCTGAATGCTTTTGTTGTCCATGTTCGCGATCGATAGATTAAAACCACCATTTACGCCCCCATTGGAAACGGTAACGGTGTTGGTCAATGTGTTCCCTACCTGATAGAATTTATTGATGCGGTCTCTTACGGGTTCATAAGGAGCGGTTACGCCATCAAACAAAACTTGCGTCATTCCAGGCTGAAATCTTTCTCCAAAACTCCAAACACCTGATGTTGGATTTGGTGTTGTTGGTCGAACCCCGAATTCTCCTTGACCATATTCGTACTGAAGGTCTGTGAAGTCCAGAGGCGTATCGGTTGTAAAATTAGTGTTAAAATCAACACCCAAGCCTTTATTTGCAGTACCAGATTTAGTGGTAATCATTACTACTCCATTTTGAGCACGAGAGCCGTACAATGCAGCGGCCGCTCCTCCTTTCAAAACAGTCATTGACTCAATATCGTCAGGGTTAATACTACTAAGTCCATCCCCACCGTCTGTCGAAGCTACAGCACCTTGTCCGCCAAAATCTCCATTTACACCAAAAGTTGTGTTGTTAATAGGAACCCCATTAACAACAATAAGCGGACTGTTTTGACCGCTAAACGAAGATTGGCCTCGAATTCGAATTTTGCTGGAACCGGCAGGACCTGTACCCATTGGCGTAATATTTACTCCGGGCATTTTTCCTACTAAGCCGCTCATAAAATTGACTGTGCGATTTTCGTTAATCTGTTGTGCATTGACTGTTGCAGTAGCGTAACCAAGTCGCTTAGTTTCCTTTTTAATACCCAAGGCAGTAACTACTACCTCACTTAATGAAGTTAATTCTTCAATTAATCTTACATCTACTGTTGTACGTTCTCCAACTGATATTTCTTGTGGATTATAGCCGATATAACTGAAAATTAAGATCGCGTTTCCATCAGGGATAGTGATTGAATATTTCCCTTCCTTATCAGTAGTAGAGCCGGACATCGTGCCTTTAAGCTTTACACTAACACCGGGAAGGGTTAGCCCATTGTTATCACTGACAGTTCCCTTTATGATTATGTCTTTTAAAGGAATGGTTTCAGTGTTAAGATTTTCCAAGCTCTTTATTACAATAGTACTTTGAAAAATCTTATAAGTTAATTGCTTGTCTTTAAAGCATTTAGATAGTGCCAATTCCACTGATACATTTTCTACATCAACATTAATTGTACCTGCTTTTGAAATGTCCCTTTTATCATATAAAAAGTGATAATTTGTTTGCTTTTCTATCAAACTCAGAACATTTCCTATAGAAATATTCTTTTCATGAAGCGTTACCATTTGACTATAGCTATTAGCACTCACCGTGGAGAGTGTTGCAAGTATAATAAAGGCAGTCAATTTCATAGCCAATACAATTTTGGTTAGTTTAAGTCGCCCCGTAGGAATGACTTTAGAATTAAATTTCATAACTTTGTTTCGTTTGGGTTAAACATGATTCTTCGATTGGTGATTGGATAATTTTGGAACCCGATACTTCTCCGGGAAAGTGGGCAAACACTTCCCGGTTTTTTTATCCTTATAAATTGTCAGCCTAAAATTTTAATTCAAAATAAAATAGGCTTCTAATTTCGAGTTCCTTTGGTTTAATTCTTGAGTATTTTGTCTGTCATAATTATAATTTTAGTGAATTATTTATTTTTCATTTCTGGATTCTTATTTATTTATTACAACAATATTTTTCCCTTTAATTTTGAATTTTACTCCGGTATACATCAGCATATTCATGAATTCCGAAGCATTAACTCTTCTGGAAATTTTACCCGTAAAATATTTTTTTTTAATTTTTCCCTCAAAAGTTACGTTTAGATCGTACCATAAGGCTGCCTGAAGCATCACATCCTCTAAACCTGCATCTTTAAATTGAAATAATCCATTTTTCCACGCAACCTGTTCTTCTACATCGACATCACTAAGAACCTTCATCTCATTACCAATTAGTATAGCTTGCTGTCCCGGTTTTAATAGGTGAGATGAATTTCCTCTTTCAATTTTTATGGAGCCTTCCAACAGGGTAGTTTTCATCACTTCATCATTAGTATAGGTTTTGACATTGAAGTGAGTCCCGATTACTTCAATCACGACATTTTTCGATTTTACCTTAAATGGCATAGCAGAATT
>JBDNGV010000248.1:0-1385 GCA_041689125.1 Daejeonella sp. | reverse complement strand
CCGAGCTCCGATCAGGGTATTTTCGTTTGGCCAGTCATGTTTGGCAAAGGGACCCATAATTCCAAGTTTCTTCTCGGCTTCACTAAAACCACCGAATCGTCCGATACGATGAATGGTTCGGTTGGGATCTCCTGATGCATCTGGTTTCACCGGTAAACGTCCAACACCGGCTTTACTTAAACCTGAAGCTGCATCGAGATTTGAAGTATCTACCGCGACACCGGGCTTAAGATCAATGACCCACATCAATGAATTACCTGATAAAAATGCAGCACTTAGTCCACGCTCTACCGCCTTTTTAACGTTTTCAAACATCTGAATCGTCCAGTATTCATCATGCCCTACAGAAAGAAAGCACTTGACTCGGTCGAGCCCGGATGGATCAGTGTGTGTGTCAATATTAGAGCAATAAGTAACATCATAGCCCTGTTGTTCGAGCCAGAAACATAGCGAATATTCCCATAATAAAAACTCACCGGATCCCTGCGATAAGGGCTGGTCCACTACTTGCGGATATTTCCCATAAGGCCGGTCGAAACTTGCCCATGTTCTTCCGCTAAGAGGTTGATGAGGTGGGTCACTATCATAAAGAGAGAAAGTATCCGGCCATTTATTATAGGCCTGCCATGTGTTATCACTGGTTTGAAACATCACATCTGCCTTCCGGTCATCACGTACTATAAAAATAATGTAACTCTCATAGCGATGTGTAGAGCAAGAAAGTTTTCCTAGGTAAACCCCGCTGAGCCAATCTTGGGGTATAGTGATGGATGTTGCAGTCTCCCATTCACATTGACGTAAACGATTTTCAGCGATTGGTGGTACAGCCTGCGGACTTACAGGAAAGGGACCTAATTTTTTTATGAATCGTCCACCTTTACCCCCATAATAACCCATCCGATAGATATCTATGGTAATATCTGTTTGAGAAGCGGCATTTAAGAAAATATCCAACGGCTCACCTGAATGCACACTCGTTTTAGAGCAGTAGCCTTCTATAAGTTTCGATCTATTCAGTTCTGTTTTAATAAATGTAAGTTGCCAATCTGTGCTACCGGGCTTCTTATTCTCCGCTTCAATCAGGCCACTTCTTTGCGGCTTGTTATTGGCAAAACCTGACAATGGTAACAGAGCCGCCGCCAATCCTGCATGTGCAGCTCCTTTAAGAACTTCCCTCCGGCTTATATTATTCTTTGATCTTTTCATCATAATTGAAAGACATTCAGGATACACCTGATTTCAGCAACAAATTATGCATAATCTGCTGTACACGCTTATCGGGACCATGCGGACGGCTCCAGTGCGACCATGGCAGCGTATGCCCCGGAGGCATGCCTAAAGCCTGTGCCCAGAAAATTGTGGATGCGCTGAATACAAAATTTCCT
>JBDNGV010000247.1:0-2006 GCA_041689125.1 Daejeonella sp. | reverse complement strand
TGATTTGAATATAAGTTCGAAGGAGTTTTCTTGAACAAATTTTCGATCGTAATAAGGAATAACCACAGAGGCATTCAGTCCGGCTTCACAAAGGTATTTCGGCAGCGCACCAACCACATCCCCAAGTCCGCCGACTTTGGCTACAGGGTAACATTCTGCGCTGAGGTGCATTACATCCATTTTCGAATATAGAAACCTGAATTTAAGAAATGTAAACTACAAAACTGAATATAGTATTCTTATTCAAATAAAATGACAAAAATTAGTCGTTGTATTCAAATTCAGTATGTAATTATGCTTATTAATGCGCTTCTAGCCAGTTTTTCCCTTCACCAACCTCTACCAGAATTGGAACTTCCATTTTTATGGCATTTTTCATTCGCTCGGAAATGATACCTCTCATGATCTCAGCTTCAGAAATCAATACATCAAATACCAATTCGTCATGTACCTGCATCGTCATTTTTGAACCCAGTTTATGATCTTGAATATCTTGATGAATTCTTATCATGGCAATCTTAATCATGTCTGCTGCAGAACCTTGGATAGGTGCATTGATGGCATTTCGTTCTGCGAAGCCTCGTACGGTCTGATTGGCAGAATTAATATCTCTTAGGTAGCGTCTCCTGCCCATAATGGTTTCTACATACCCGTTTTCTCTCGCAAAGTTCATGGTATCATTCATGTACTTCTTAATATTCGGATAGGTGCTGAAATAATTTTCAATAATTTCTGCTGCTTCCTTTCGAGGAATACCCAGATTTTGTGACAAGCCGAAAGCCGACTGACCGTAGATAATTCCAAAGTTTACAGCTTTTGCATTTCTTCTTTGGGTAGAATTTACCTCCTCGAGAGCAATGCCATAAACTTTGGCAGCTGTGGCAGTATGGATATCTAGTCCGTTTACAAAAGCCTCCATCATGTTTTCATCTTTACTAATCTCGGCAATAATTCTTAGCTCAATCTGAGAATAATCCGCTGATAGAAGAACATGGTCGTTATCTCTGGGAATAAATGCTTTTCTAACTTCCCTACCCCGTTCTGTTCGGATTGGAATATTTTGAAGATTGGGGTTATTTGAACTCAGTCGGCCGGTTGATGCAACTGCCTGATTATAAGAAGTATGTATACGACCAGTTCTTGGGTTAATCATTTGAGGTAGAGCATCTACATAAGTGGATTTCAACTTTTGTAATTGTCTGAAATCAAGAATGTCAGATACAATATCACTTTTATTTGCCAGCCTGAGAAGAACATCCTCACCAGTCTGGTATTGCCCAGTCTTGGTTTTTTTTGCCTGTGGATCTAATTTTAGTTTGTCAAAAAGCACTTCACCGAGTTGTTTAGGTGAGGCGATGTTGAATTTGACCCCTGCTTTATCATAAATCGTTTTCTCAAACTGCCGTATATCAGTTTCTAGAGTTTTGGAAAACTCTACTAGAGCATCCTGATCTATTCTTACCCCTTCACGTTCAATATCTGCAAGAACATAGACGAGAGGATTCTCAATATCTTTAGCCAGTTTCCAGGCATTGACGGATTTAAGGATGGGCTCAAAAACATTCTTTAACTGAAGGGTGATATCAGCATCTTCAGCGGCATATTCTTTTACCTTTTCTATTTCAGCATCCCTCATATTTCCCTGATTCTTTCCTTTCTCACCAATCAGCGTGCTAATGCTTACGGGACTATAGTTCAAGTAATTTTCTGCCAGCAGATCCATATTATGACGAGAATCCGGAACAATCAGATAATGTGCCAGCATAGTATCAAAAAGCTCACCTTGTATGTGGACGTCATACCATTTAAGAACCAGGATGTCATATTTAATGTTCTGCCCAATCTTTGAAATAAGGGGGTTCTCTAAAACAGATTTAAATTCATTTAATACAGTTCTGCATTCATTCTGATCGGCAGGAAGAGGGACATACCATGCTTCACCTTGTCGCACACTAAAAGAAAGTCCAACTAATTCGCAGTTATTGGCATCAAGGCCGGTAGTTTCA
>JBDNGV010000246.1:0-2546 GCA_041689125.1 Daejeonella sp. | reverse complement strand
CTTTCGAAGATCCCGGCAGCTATCCTAATCCTAATGGCATTTTCAGGTGTTATGAATGTAAATGGACAAGAACGGATCGGTCTACAGGCTGCTATCGACACTGCCCTAAAGAATAATTTATCTGTAAAAAATGAAAAGCTAAAGGCTGAATATCAGCAAAAGCTGATCAGTTCGTCAGCTAACATTCCACAGGCAAATCTAAGTACTGAATTTGGCCAAATTAATAGTATCTATAACGATAATCGATTGGGGTTAAATCAATCGTTCAGCTTCCCAACAGTCTATTCCAATCAAAAAAAGGTCTTGAATGAAGAATGGAAGTCGTCAGTTTTAGGAGTTTCATTAAAAGAAGCTGAAATTAAAAGGACAGTAACTCAAATCTATCATGGCATCATCATCCTGAAGGAAAAGGAAAAGTTGTTATTACAAGCAGACAGTATCTATTCTGAATTTGTAAAAAAGGCCAATCTTAGGCTTAAAACAGGAGAAAGTAATGTATTGGAGAAAGCCACAGCACAAAGCCAGAGGGCTGGCATTTTTCTGCAATTAAAATCTTTACAAGAAGAGATTCTCTTGGCAAAGCTACAATTACAGTTAGTACTTAATTCATCAAACAGATTCGAACCGGGAGAAAGCTCAATAAAAATGGATCTCCCTGCCGAGATATCTATTCCGGAATTAGGAGAACATCCTCTTTTGAAAATTTCCGGTCAGCAGAAATTAATCACAACAGCCAATACCCAACTGGAGCAATCAAAAAAACTTCCTGATCTAAGTATTGGCTATTCCAATTCAAGTATTCAGGGTATGGGTGCAGATAATTTATTGTATTCATCATCTAGGCGCTTTAATTCTGGTCATATTGGTATAGGAATTCCAATATTTGCAGGTGCTCAGAAAGCAAGAGTGAACGCTTCCAAAGTACGTGAAATGATGGCTGACAATGATTACCAGAATCAGCTTCAAACAATAAACACTCAATATCAGAGTGCCAAATCACAGTATGAAAGTTATTTGGAGGCAGCCAATTATTTTGAACAAAGTTCCCTGCCCGAGGCAATAACAATCAGTCAGACGGCCGATAAACAATTTATAAATGGCCAAATCAATTACTTGGATTGGGTAATGCTGAATAACCAAGCAATTATGACCAAGAATAATTACCTGGATCTCATAAAAGCTTTGAATGAAAGCATTATTAATCTGAATTATTTAGGCTCAAAACAATAAAATCAAATGAAAAATTTTCTAATAATCTCTGCTTTTTTACTATTAACGGCCTGCGGAACTAAGAATCCGCCAGAAGAAGTGAAGACAGATACAAATGTAAATCAAAATTTAGTTAGTCTAAATGAGGCTCAAATAAAATCTGCGGATGTTGTTCTCGGAAAACTGGAAAATAGAAGTATCGCTTCTTTGCTAAAAGCCAGTGGTACAATAGACGTTCCACCACAAAATATGATATCTATTTCAATGCCTTTGGGAGGCTATTTAAAGTCGACAAAGCTTTTGCCAGGGATGCAAGTAAGAAAAGGTGAAACTATCGCCATAATGGAAGATCAGCAATACATACAATTGCAGCAAGAGTATCTTACCACAAAATCGAAACTGGTTTTTAGTAAAACTGAACTCGAGCGTCAGCGAGAACTAAATCAAAGTAAAGCCAGCAGTGATAAGATATACCAGCAGGCTCAGTTAGATTATAGTACTCTTAGCATTTTATTAAGTTCACTTGAACAAAAATTGCACTTGATTAATATTAACCCAAATAATGTATCTGAGAATAAAATTTCAAGAACTGTTCCATTATTTTCCCCAATAGCTGGAATTGTTTCTAAAGTGAATGTCAATATTGGGAGATTTGTAAATCCATCAGACATACTTTTTGAAATTATTGATCCGTCTGATATACATTTAAACCTGAATATCTTTGAAAAAGACCTTAACAAACTTGCTAAGGGGCAAAAATTAATGGCATATACCAATAATCAGCCTAATAAAAAGTATCTATGTAAGATCAGCTTAATCACTGGCGATCTCAGTGCCGAACGGACGGCAGAGGTTCATTGTCATTTTGAAAGTTACGATAAATCACTGGTACCCGGCATGTATATGAATGCTGAGATCGAAATAAAAAGCCATGAAACCCAGGCTATACCTGAAGACGCCATTATCAGTTTTGAAGGTAAAGAATATGTATTTGTAAAAAATGCCGGGATGGAATTTGAGATGAAGGCCGTTGAAACCGGGGTGAAAGAGAATAAATATATTGAAGTGATTAATTATGCTGCATTCACTGATAAAGAAATAGTGATAAAAGGTGCATATACACTGCTGATGTCGCTTAAAAATAAATCAGAAGAATAATTTTAGTAAAAAAAAGTCCTTTGCCGATGGTAAAGAACTTGTAACTGTTCAGGTAGGTACTAATTATCAAAATTAAAAAAATCAGAGGGTTATCAACAATTTATAGCTTGATTTTTAAAAATCAGCTCTTAATTAACAAATGGTTGATAAAACCACAGGGGATGTGTATATCCATTTGG
>JBDNGV010000245.1:0-3361 GCA_041689125.1 Daejeonella sp. | reverse complement strand
TACTGTCATCCGAGTAAATTATTTCCTGCTTAAAATAGTGTGTTTTAAGGTCAGTTAAGGTGATTTTTCTTTTTTTCTCAAAACACCCCCCTGCTCGATTTTGAAAATATTCAATTGCACTATTTCTAGATTTCGTTCTTCCGAGGTGAGCCAACTCGTTTTTAGTATCGTCTCAAAACAGATATAAGAAATTAAGTTGGCTTTTGCCATGGATACTAAGGTGGTAAACTGTTCTGCCTCTTTTATTCTTTTGTGAATGACGCTAAAGATCAGATTGGCTATCAGCACCATCCAAACCTGCGTTTTGATCCCCTCTGGGCTGTCCGAGAAAAAGTAGCCCAGTTCGAAGTTCTGTTTGATTTTCTTGAAGAAGGGCTCTATCTCCCAGCGGTTCTTGTAGAGCAGTACGATCGTACGGGATTGAAATTCAAACAGATTGCTCACAAAACGGAATATCTTACCTGTCAATGGATCTTTGTAAGTGATTAACCGAGCCTTTAGTGGCTTTCCGTCAGCCTTTAAAGTGACAAGCTGGTCTAAAACGGTGCCCGCGTAGAGGAAGTCATGGGTATCCTGACCAAGCTCACTGATCACTTCATAATTCGCATTTTCGTTGAGTCGGGTAACATAAAATGATCCTTCTTCTGTCCACCTTTTATAAACAGTATAGTTAACATAGCCTTTGTCGAAGACATAGATGCTGCCTTTCTGGGGTTTGAGCTGTCCGAGGAAATCTTTGTCATTGGTACTCGCTGCGGTTAGCCAGACTAGTTCAGGGACCATATTGTCAAGGGGAAGCACTGCATGTGCCTTTAGTCCGCCTTTCTTCTTGCCAGAGATAGGGTTACGTCCAGCCCCTTTAAATACATCTGTGAATAAACTTAACGTGGTGGAGTCAACTAGCTTTACTTGGTCAACTTTAGCCTCTTTATTAATAGGTAAACTCAGATAACCGCCAGAAATCTCTTTTTGGTAATGGGTTAAGAGCAAGTAATAGAATATAGCCAAATACTTCATTAGATCGGCGGCAGTTGGCATCAGATAGCGTGCTGCTGGCAGGAAGTCTATAAATGCCCAAGTAGGTAAGCTTCTGCTCCAGAAATAACAGGCACTTGCAGAGGCTGTTGAGCGAATTAGTTTTTGATATTACCCCATAAAGCATGAAAACAAGCTGTTTCCAGGTACTCATGGTCTTATAGTAGCGATCAGATTTAAAGGTGTCTGAAGCTTGGTCGACCAGCTCTCGGGGGATAAAAGAGAGCAATTGGCAGATAATCGGCTGTCCGGATAATTTTGTATGTTGCATCGGGCTGGTTGTTGTGTGGTAACTACAACTTCCCATAAAAAGCGCGAACTACCAAATCGGTGGTTCCGCTTTTCCCAATTTGAACTATTCTAAGATTCGTGAATTACTTGTCTCGGATTTTACTCGGATGCCACTAGATAAAAATTATCATTTTGATTATCCATTTTAACTTATAATTTTTCATATTTTTCATATTTCGTAATAAACTAATATGTATATACGCTTTTCTGCCAGTAGCCAACTTTTTACTATGAAAATGGAAGGAAGACCGAAGACCGAAGCAACCGACTTTCTAACATTTACCCTTATTTTATTTGGATTTTACATTTGACTGGCATCATTCCGTATATTCATATTAATTATTATAGTCAATTCTGGAGATCGTATTTCTTTGTAACTACAGCCCTTAAATTATTATTGAAGGTTATAAACCGGAAATTCAGTTATTCTAAGAATCGTACACCCATAAGGGATCAACGTGATTTCTGTATAATCAATATCTTCTTTTGGCCTTTCTCCCCACCAAGCAGGGAAAATTGGGGCGCTGTTTGAAAGCACCCATTCCGGGATTTGAATACCTTTCATCTTAAGTTCTATCGGGGCTGAATCCAGGTTCCAAGGATAAGATCCATCCCATGGCTTTTCAATAACTTCAATTGAATTACTTAAATCCATTAGATCATCTGAATGTAAGGCAAAGTTCCAATCATCTAGAGCATGTACTTCCTGAAAATCTTTATACTTATCATTTCGATTTATGGTACGCTTTTCATCACGTATTTTAAGGGCATAAACCAAAGGCCCTCTTTCAATACATGTGGCAAAATCATACCATTGTGAAGTTTTTAATTCCATGGACATTTTCAATTTTATTTCATCACCACTGCGCCATTCCCTTGATATAATTGCTACCTGATTGGTCATGTCACCCTTCCATAGTTCACCATTGATGGTGATTTCTGAATGATCAGACCATTCCGGAATCCTCAAATGGAAGGGAAAAGATGCATTTTCGCTAAGCTCAAGTTTAAAATGTACCTGATCACGGAAAGGAAAACCCGTTTCTTCAACCACTTTTAAGTCAACCCCATTGGCTACCTTCATGGTGACTTCACTTGGAGCATATAAGAGTGCTGCAACCCCACCATCATGTGTTGCATACCATAGGTTCTGGACAAATTTTGGCCAAGATTGGTGCATATTTGCTGTACAGCATGGGTAACCTGAAAGAACCCCGAAAACAAAATCGGTTCCCCCGTGGCTCACTGTCTGGTAAGAAGTTGTTAATTTGGTAGTGAGGGAAACCTGATTGGCGGCCTGAAAATATTGCCTAGAAGTAAAATCATCTGAAGCCTGTGCAGGAAGTGCGTTATAGGTAATCTTTTCCAAAAGGTCCGCATACTCCATATCACCTGTTATTGATAACATGGATTCAAGGGAAAACATGGATTCGGAGATAGAGCAAAATTCCACACCTTGTACGGGATTTTTACCATGTAACCCTTCATCACCCCCAAACATCCCTTGGGGTTGCCCATGGTATTTTTTGATGTCTAGCAAAGCCTTTTTTGCCGCTTTAAGGTATTTTTCATCCGGATTTTGCTGATAATAAATTATGGGCTGTTTCAAGCCTTGTGAAAAATTGACACAGTGGATCCCCCCTTGTTGTGAAATCGTTAAAGCAGCTATTTCATCCCTATCAAAAGGATAGCCCTTCATGGTGAAATAATGCCAAGGGGACTTAGGCTGACTGTAATTTTCTTCATTTAAAAACACGTCCGTCCATGGAAAAGTCTGTTCGGCAATAAGATCTCCAAGTTCTAACAAATAATCATCCCCTGTGATATTATACAGCCAATATACTACCTGAAGGTTGTCTCCTCCTCTCCTGTTTGCCCAGAAGGTCCAATTATCTAAAGGTGTAGTGGGAAGCTCTATCAATTGATATTTGAAATAATTGGTAAGGGCTTCAATGACACGTTTGTCCCCGGTAGCATCATAATATTGCTGCAAGACTTTGAGCATTACCATTTTGGGCCACCAGTCACGCCTCAT
>JBDNGV010000244.1:0-13772 GCA_041689125.1 Daejeonella sp. | reverse complement strand
TTTTCAGGCGCTATTAAAACAATGATCAATTCACGATAAAGTATGTTCTTCTTAATCTTCTGAATAAACCTAAAGCATTCACCTTCAGTATCAGCTTCAATTAAAATTACATCAGGTAAAGTTAAAATAGATTGATTATCAAGGTATTCCTGGAAATCTTCAATTTTATGGTGTTTGTTTACAAAAAATTCGTTAAGTAATTCCGCTAAGAGCCAGTTAGTAGAATTTATTCCCATATAAGCAAGGCTCAAATGATGTACAGTATTGAACCCGTCCCTTTGCTTACTTATTTGTGACATTATGATTAAGAAGTGTTTCAGTTATTGATAACTTTAATTCAGTAGGGTTATAAGGCTTTTTAAAAAAGCAGTCTGCCCGAAATGGCATTTTTTCAACAATTTTTTCAAGGTTATCAGCCCTGAAAGAAGTATTACCGGAGTATCTCTATAATATCCGCTTATTTTCAGGTTTCTGATAAAGGATCCACCATCAATATAAGGCATTTCCAAATCTGAAATAATCAGGTCGGGATCATTGCCATCTTCAAGCCAACTAATCGCATCAGCGCCATTTTGTTTAATCACAAGATCGTATTCTTTTGAAAGTATGAAATTAAGCAGTTTTAGGATGCTCAACTCATCATCTACAACAAGTATTTGTTTTTTCATGTTTAAAATAGCCCAGTTTGCTCTTTGAAAGATATACAACTCAATAATCGCGTATCTACTGGGCAATTCAATTGAATACACAGGTATTAAATGTACTTAGTTATTGAAAATTATATTAACTTTTAAGATAAAAATTAGTCAAATAATTAAACATTAAACATTACAATGCTAATGCCAAAGCATATAAACAGGCGGAGGGGTATAAACTGTGTAATTGGGGAAAAGATTCCCGAGATAGTGTAGAAAACATTCTACAATTACGGCAAAAATTTAACCTAAATTCCCTAATGTTGGGTCTTGATGAAGATTAAATTTAGGAATTGAGTATTGTTTTAAAATTTATTATTGAATTTATGACAACATACAATTACAATGAAGCAGGATCATACATTTCCCCTTCGGGTCCAAAGGACTCGGAGAGGGGAGCGCGAAACGCCTGAGAGAAGGTAGGGGGAGGATACAGCAAAAATCCTTCCCCTACCCCTCCCGAGGTGTATAAACGAGGTGCCTAGGGATTTTGGCTCATCTGAGAATCGATTCCGATAGTGAGTATGTCGCTCCTGCGAGAACCCTACTTGCGTCGGCCTGCCTACTAGTTAACATGGATGACGGTATTAATGAAAGTTAAATTTGAGTTTGACAATTGACTACCCAATTTGACAATTGGTAATATTTCATCACAACAGATAACAGATAACAGATAACAGGATACCGATTCTAAAACTTATTTCGCCGTAATTGGGAAGCCCTTATCAATCCAGTTTTGTTTAAGATTTGTCGGTAGGTTAAGAAGTTTAGCATTTGTGAAGCCCATGGTTTTTAAAAGGTTTACAGCTGGACGGATATTTGGACATCTTTCGAAGGGGCAGCAACCGCAGTAAACGACTAAGAAAGTGCTTTTTGGCAATTTTGACAAAGCAGTTTTGAACTTCCCGAGATTTTCTTTTTCACTAACACCACCCATGTTTATAGCACCCTTGATATTGTCAACTACTCCAATGTTAAATATTTGAGGTTGATTAGCTTTAGGATTAGCAATAATTGCTGACAAAGCAGATGGCTCGATCAGGTCTTTTTGAGTCCAGTTATCTTTTTTGTCTAAAGTCTGATTGATATTTAGGGTAGTTTGAGCCAGACTGATGCTTGTTGTTGATATTGAAAATAGAATGATATAGAATATACTTTTCATGTTGTTTACTGATTAATTTAATTACAAAAATAAGTATTTCTAAACTTTGGAGTTCAAAATACTTTATTAGTCATTCTTTTACCTGCTTAAAGCGTTCAAAAAATTAAGCATTTCAACGTTATCATAATCTGCCATGCCGATATGCTGATAAACGATATCTCCTTTCGGACCTACAATCACTGTGGTTGGAAGTGAGCCGCTAAAAATATGTTCAGGAATTGCCGACTCAGTTGAATAGACTTTTAGCCCAAAGGAATGTTTTTTCATGTATTTAACAGAAGATGGAATTTTATTGTCAACATCTACCATTATGAAATTGATTTTTTCCTTGTTTTTAATCTTAGAATACAATGAATTTATGGAGGGCATCTCAGCACGACATGGCGGGCACCAAGTAGCCCAAAAATTGATAAAGTATACTTTGCCTTTATTATCAGACAGTCTAATCAATTCTCCGTCTTGTGAATTGAAAGTCAGATTATCCGGAATGGACTTGCTTAATGTTAAGGTTGAGGATGGAGCATCGGCATTGAAAAGCCCGGTACTCATAAGCCCCTTAATCAAAATTGTTTTAGCATCTGCATTAAAGAATATAATTCCTGCAATAAGCAGAAATGATATATTATAAATATTGGATTTTAAAAACCTCAACAAGGCCATATTATTTTCTTTTATGTATCTCTGCAAGGTAGCAAGCAAAGGAATAGTTTTTTGTAACATTAGTCACAATGCCTTATTAAGGCAGGGCTTTGTGTAGAGGAATATTGCGCAAGAATGTATAGCGCGGTGTCCATTATTTTCTACATTTTTAAATTAAGTGCCACATATTATCTTCTATTTTAGGTCATTAGCTTGCAATATTTTACCATAATATCGCTTAAAGGACTTTTGAATAACACTTTTAGGAATTAAACGACATGATGTCAATATTATTTGATTGAGGGAAGAACATTTGGTCTGATTTTAGAGAATGACTACTGGAATCTGTTATAATTATATCATTATGGTAAAAAGTAAAATAGCCGCAATAAAAGACTGGATCAAAACTATGGGATTTGAATTGATTAAATCTCATAATTTGAGTGGCGAAGAAGTTAAAATTAACTACTACAGTTTGGGTAATTTTGGTATTTATGAGGAAATATCAAATAAAAAATTGGAAGGAAGAAAAAATCAGACGAACATGCGATTTATTTCTTGGAATCCGTGGGGAATTGATTTTGAAGTTAGCTCTCTTAAAGATTTGGTAGAGGCCTACCAGGATTCCAAATCTTATAGTCCTGAGATGTCATAAAGTGACATAAAGTGTTGAATTAGCAAATTATTGTGTGATTTCAAATACCGTTGTTCAAAATAAACCGGGATAATTCTTCGATAGGATGTTTCAGGATTTTTCCAACTTTAATATTGTTTGCAGTGCATAGCTCTTTCAGTATGTCAGAGAAATGATATGCAATTGAGCCCACAAAATGACATTCTTGATCTTTATAATCAGGGTAGGATTTAATATTGATTTCTATGAATTCGCCGAAACCCTTTTTTAGGATGTGAATAACAAATGGACTGTTGATATGTTCACTTAAAAAGGGTGCGAAGGAAGCCAAATAGAAATTCGGAGAGGGTTGCTGGTAGACGTGTTTAATAATAGACTCTTTATCAATCTTGTATTTTAAATAAAATTCATCAGAGAGCTTTCGGGGCATTGTTCCATATAAAAAGCTAGTAATTAATTGTTTCCCTAGCCAAGTTCCGGAGCCTTCGTCTCCCAAAATATATCCAAGGCCATGTTTGCTATGATGAATTTTAGTTCCGTCGAAATAGGTGATATTAGAACCTGTTCCAATTATACAACAGATTCCCTTTGAATTTCCTGAAGTGGCATAAATTGACGCAACAATATCAATATCAACACTTATAAATGCATTTTTGAATATTTTAGATAAAGCATTGGATATGTGCTCACGTCGATCCGGACTTGAGCATCCTGCTCCAAAAAAATATATTTCTCTTACCTGATCAGTATAGGGTTGTATTTCAGGAGTATTTTGAAATATCTTAATAATGTCTTTTTCTGACAAGAAGAATGGATTGATGCCACTTGTTCTGAAAGGTATAGTTTCAGTATCTGAAAGTGTTAATATCCAGTCGGCTTTGCTTGAGCCGCTATCTGCAACTAATAACATATTATTAAATTTCCTGAAGAATTTGACTTGTAAGGGGTTTTCCAATAAACTTGGATACCATCTGATTTTCTTTCACTTTTCTGATATCTTTTGGATCCAGAGATGAGGTAAGAACATAAATTTTGATTTTATCAGGCCCCAGATTGGGTAGATCCATTAATGCTTTAAGAAATTCAAATCCGTTCATTATTGGCATCCTCAGATCCAGAAAAATGACTTCGGGGAGTTCTTTACCCTCAAGATATAAATCCCGTATGTAATTAAAAGCTTCTTTAGGTGATTCAATCACGGTAATAAACTCTGCAAAATTGCCATTATCCAATATCTTTCGATTAATCAGATTGTCAATGTAGCTGTCATCTACCAGTAATACACTTTTGTATTTGAAGGAAATCATCAAATCAAAATTACTAATTCTTTGCACTTAAGCAAATGAATTAGTATAAAAGGGATATTATTGGAGATTGAGTCTACCTGACAGCTGAAGTAAGGCCACCTCCGCCAGTTTGGCCTCGAATTGTGCATTAGTATAACGCGCATTGGCATCAATATAGTTGCGCTGAGCTTCTCTAAATTCAAGTGGAGCCACACTCCCCAATCTGAATTTTTCAAGAGTGATATCCATATTTTGCCTTGCTACTTCCAGATTCTGCCTTTCGAGTTTAACTAGCTGCAAGTTCGTTTGAAAAGTTTGGTATAAAGAACTTAATTGTGAAGTGATTGATTGATTCAACTTTTCATATTGCAATTGATTATTCTCAATTTGAAGACTTGCGTTCTTTTCTGCTCTTTTCTGCAAATACCCATTAAAAATATTGACAGATGCAGTGAGACCATAATTTAGACCCCTTCCTACAGAATTTCTAGCAAAACCAAGTTCAGAAGTTGATCGGTTGAAGTTATAGGCTGTATTCAAGTTTATTCCAGGATACCGGTTTGCCTTTACTTCTCTGAGATTAATTTCTGAAATTCGTTTATTAATTAAAGCCGATTGTAACGATGGATTTAACTTGGAAGCAGCATTTTGCAATTCAGCAAGAATCATACTGCTGCGAATAATAATTGTGTCAGTAACTGTGAAATCAGTATTAATATCTCTAGCCAAAAGTTCATTGAGGTTAATTTTTGTATTTCGGTAAAGGTCAATTTGTCTCAAAAGGTTTGTAGTATCGTTATTCAGGTCGACAGAAGCGGCAAGTACTTCGAGCTTGGCAGCTTTGCCAATAGTATACCTACTTTCAGAATTCCGAAGTCTAATTCTTGAGATTTCAAGTGCGCCACTTAACGCTTCAATTTGTTGCTGTTGCTGTACCAGATCATAATAATTATTTATTACATCAGCAAGTGTTGTCTGAACAGCCAATTTAAAATTTGCTTCACCCAGATTTTCGAGTTCCTTTAGTCTATCGTATCTTGCGAACATCTGAAAACCATCAAACACCTGCCAATTAAGTTCTGGCCCATAAACAAAGTTGGTATTTTTAGCGCCGTTTCGTTCCTGAACTATGCCGTTTGAAAGTGTTTGTTTAGTATTGGAAACGTTATGGTTTGTAAATAAATTTCCTGTAACGATAGGAAGCATACCTGCATTTGCTCTGTTTGCATTATTTTTTGCTTGTTCAACATCATTTTTATTCAATTTGATATCATAGTTATTTTCTAAGGCTATCTGCACGGCCTGCTCCAAGTTAAGCCGTTCCTGTGCATAAATGGCTGATAAGTGCAAAAAGCCGGTGAAAAATAATAGAATAGTAAATTTATTTTTTTTCCTGTTCATATATATTAAAATACTAATGATAGTGCCTCTTAAAATTGCCGGATCTTTATGTATTTATTAAGCGTTAGTCAATTCTGCTTCCAAATGCGGTTCTACTTGTCCTGTTATTTTAGGAAGTGGTTTATGTTTCTTTGACCACATGGAATAAACAGCAGGGATTACGTATAGTGTAAGGATCAGAGAGAAGAGTGTTCCTCCAATAATTACAATACCCATACTCATCCTACTTTTAGCAGCGGCACCCAAAGCCATGGCTATAGGTAATGCACCTAAGGCAATTGCCAAACTTGTCATTAAGATCGGCCTCAAACGCGCTACAGATGCTTCAATGATCGCTTCACCTAAAGGTTTGCCCTGCTCTTTCAATTGGTTTGCAAATTCCACAATCAAAATGCCATTCTTTGTAACTAGTCCAATCAGCATGATTGTACCGATCTGGCTGAAAATATTCCAGGTCTGTCCGAAAAGCCAAAGTGAAAGAAAGGCACCTGCAACAGCCATCGGCACCGTCAGAATAATAATGAACGGATCGATGAAACTCTCGAACTGTGCCGCAAGAATCAGGTAAACTAATAGCAAGGCAAGTGCAAATGCAAATAGTGTGTTGGAAGAACTTTCTTTATAATCACGTGATTCCCCACCAAGATCAGTTGTAAACGAATCGTCCAGAATTTTTGCAGCGGCTTTGTCCATCACTTCAATCCCATCGCCAATGCTTTTACCCGGAGCAAGGCCTGCGGATACTGTAGCAGACATGAATCGGTTGTTATGATATAATTGCGGTGGTGTACTTGTTTCCTGTACAGTTACCAGATTGTCAAGTTGTATTAGCTCGCCTCTGTTATTTCTTACAAAAATTGAAGTCAAATCCAAAGGATCATTGCGGTCTGGGCGGTCATATTGACCGATAACCTGATATTGCCTGCCATTCATCTGGAAATAGGCAAATCGCTGCCCGCTAAGTGCAAATTGCAGGGTTTGAGCAACATCTAGTATCGAAACACCCAGGTTTCTGGACTTTTCTCTGTCAATAGTAATATTAATTTCAGGCTTATTGAATTTTAGGTTTGCGTCTGTTGCGGTAAAAGTTGGATCCTGACTGATTTCTTCCATAAACAGTGGTAACTTTTCGCGGAGTTTTTCAAAATTAGGAGCCTGAATGATATAGTTTACCGGTAAGCCACCGCGTCTTGTGACTGAAATCGTAGGCTGCTGAATCACAAATACGCGACCTTCTGTATAGCTTTTAGTAATTTTTGTTAGTTTTTCAGCAATTTGCGCTTGTGAAGTTTTCCTTTCTGTTGGTTCACTCAAACGAATTCTTAAAAAGCCGGTATTTGCCGCGCCCGATCCACTGAATCCTGGCGAAGTTACGGTCAAGTTAAACTCTTTTTCAGGAATAGAGTCCTCTACCAGTTTAGAAAGTTCTAGAATGAAATTATCCGTATAATCATAGGAAGAACCCTCAGGCGTTGTTACCTGCATACTTACTGCCGCACGGTCATCGTATGGAGCTGTCTCTTTTTGAAGAACTGTCCAAAAGAGTCCGATAAGTCCTATACAAATGATGATGATTGGAAATGCAAGCCAGCGTTTTTTCATGAAACTGCTTAGCGAATCTGAATAACCGGAGGTCATTTTCTCGAAATAGGGTTCAGACCAATTATAGAATTTAGTTTTCTTTTTATTTGCCTTCATCATATAGGCATTGAGCATGGGTGTTAGAGAGAGAGAGACAAATGCTGATATTAAAACTGCTGCACCAATCACAACTCCGAATTCTCGGAAAAGTCGGCCAACAAAACCTTCTAGAAATATCACGGGAAGGAATACGGCTGCAAGGGTCACGGATATTGAAATTACTGCAAAAAAGATTTCGTTAGAGCCCTTAATGGCAGCTTCAATAGGGCTATATCCTTCTTCGAGCTTCTTAAAAATATTTTCTGTTACTACAATTCCGTCATCCACAACTAAACCTGTAGCAAGTACAATTGCCAGAAGCGTTAGTACATTAATTGAAAATCCAAAAAGGTACATGATAAAAAAGGTGGAAATCAATGACACTGGTATATCGATCAAAGGCCTGAAAGCAATGCTCCAGTCACGAAAAAAAATAAATATGATCAAAATTACAAGGATCAGCGAGATCAGTATTGTTTCAGCTACCTCGGTTACTGAGCGTTTTATAAATACTGTAGAATCCAGGGCAATATCAGTCTTGAAATCTTCAGGAAGATCCTTTTTAATTTGCTCATAACGTTTATAGAATTCATTGGAGATCTCCAGATAATTTGAACCGGGCTGTGGAACCAGTCCCATTCCGATCATCGGTGTAACGGATGATCGAAGCATAGTTTCATCATTTTCGGGACCCAATACTGCCGTTCCGATATCCCTCAAACGCACAATGTTATCTCCCGAACTCTGAATAATCAGATTGTTGAATTGTTCTTCATTGATGAGATTGCCGAGTGTCTTCACAGATAATTCAGTATTGTTTCCGGTTATTTTACCCGAAGGTAATTCCACATTTTCACGGTCAAGAGCATTTTTTACATCCAATGCGGTAAGGCGGTATGCCGCCAGTTTGGCCGGGTCAATCCAAATACGCATGGCAAAGCGTTTTTGGCCCCAGATTTGAATACCACTTACTCCGGGAATCGTTTGAAGACGCTGTGCAATAACATTCTCTGCATAATCACTCAATTCCAGTTGATTTCTGCGATCACTTTGCAGAGTCATCGATATAATCACATCAGAGTTCGCATCAGCCTTTGATACTACAGGAAGCCCATCTATATCTTTTGGCAAGGTCCTTACAGCTTGTGAAACTTTATCTCTTACATCATTTGCAGCTTCCTCGAGCTCTTTATCAAGATTGAATTCAACATTGATATTACTAGTGCCCTGGTTGCTTGAAGAGGAGATGTTTTTGATACCCTCAATACTATTTAACGCTTTTTCAAGGGGTTCGGTAATCTGAGATTCAATGATATCTGAGTTTGCTCCCGGATAGCTAGTTCGTACCGAGACAATTGGTGGGTCGATGGATGGGAACTCCCTGACTCCTAAAAAATTGAAGCCAATGACACCGAAAAGTACCAATAGCAAATTCATTACGATTGCAAGTACTGGTCTTTTTATGCTTGTCGTTGATAAACTCATAGGACTCTTTTCTAAATTTTATTTTATCTGGTAAAATATTCGATGAGCCTTGAATTAATTTGTAACCTTAACCTTAACCGGTAGTTCATTCTTTAAAGACATAATGCCAGTTGTAAGTACTGTATCGCCAATGCTCAATCCAGAAACAATTAATACTGATTTTTCAGTTCGGGTTCCTGTCTCAACCATTACTTCCTTTGCCTTCCCATTCGAACTGATATATACTTTTTTACCCTGAAGTACAGGGATTATTGATTCTGTTGGTATTAATATCGCATTATTTATATTGTTCAGTGGCAATTCTATCTTAGCGAATGATCCCGGAAGAAGGTCACCTTTAGAATTGGAGGTTTTGGCTTTTAGTTGTAATGTTCTGGTTGACATATCAATTCCAGGCTCAATTGCATAAACTGACCCGGTATAGGTGCTATTTGTGCCAGCTACTGTAAAAGAAATCTTTGTATTTAGTTTTATGGTACCTGCATATTTCTCAGGAATTGAAAATAATATCTTCACAGGGTCAGTACTAACCAATCGGGCAATATTGCTTGAAGGGGTAATGTATTCCCCGGCAGAAATTGTTCTTAATCCGATTTTTCCACTAAATGGCGCACGAATCAGTGTTTTGGACAATTGTGCGCGAATAAGTTGTGTTTGAGATTGTAATGAGCGAAATTCAGATAAAGCAATATCATATTCTTCTTTACTGATTGCCTCTTTTTCTAGAAGTTTACCTGCACGATACTCTGTTTCTTGTGCTAATTTTTGCTTGGTTAAAGCTTGCGAAAGCTGGGCCTGTAGTTCAAGATCATTGATCTTCAGCAATACTTTTCCCTTTGAAACATTACTTCCTTCATTGAACTGGATCGAAGTAACAAGTCCAGAAATCTCACTTCGAATATCAACTTGTTCGTTAGCTTCTATTGTTCCTGCAATTGAAAGCGAGTTTGAAAAATTCTCAGCCTTTGTAATTATACCATTTACAGTCAATATACTGGCTGGTCCTCCAGATCCGCGACCTGCACCAAATGACGCTTTATTAGCCTTGTTTTTATTGAAACGATAACCTACAAATACAGCTAGCAGAAGAACAAGAATTGTATAAACGATATATTTAGTTTTCATCTAATTAGTTATAATTTTTTAAAATTGAATGAGTTTTTTCATGTGATTCAAAGGAAGTGTCTACTAAATTTTGTTGAATAGTAGTGAGTACTTCATTAAATAACTGCTTGTTTGATTGACAGATATTATGAAATGCTCTTTCATTAAGTTTCTTTATTGCCTCTCTGATTATTGGAATACAGCTTTGCGCCAATGAGGTTAATTTGATCAGTTGTTCTCTGCGGTCATGAGGATTCTTTTTTCTGATTATGTAGTCTTTTTCTTCCAGATAATCCAAAATGGTTGCCATATATGATTTGTCGATATGTAAAATTTCGGCTAATGCTTTTTGGGTTAGATTCTCATCGTGGGAATCTATTAAGATCAGAACATAATGATACCTGTCTATGGATAACTGAGAGACCATTTTTGACAGAGTACTCAGATATTTTTTAGAAACAGCGATAAACGGATTGGCCAGTGGTTCAAGCATTTCAATAAACAAAGCTATTTTTATACTTTGTAATTAGTTGGATGTAGCAACTATTTTACTGAACATTAAGTGCCTAATCCTTGTGAATTGAATTGAAAACTTACTTTTGCTTTTAAACGATTATAAACATAGAAATGAAATTTTTGACCTCTTTAACTTTTATTGTCTTTATGTCCAGCACTCTTCTTGCCCAGAATAAAATTGCTTTTGAGGTTTCTTTTATAGAACCTCAGGCTCATTATGCAGAGGTGCAAATGAATATTTCTGGAATAAAAACTCAGTTTATTGACTTAAAAATGCCTGTCTGGACGCCGGGATCGTATCTTATCCGGGAGTTTGCAAAGAATGTGGAAGGATTTAAAGCGTTTGATTCAGGCGGTAAAGAACTTCCATTTGAAAAGATCAATAAAAATACTTGGAGGATAACTACTTCAAAATCTGAGAAGGTAAAAGTGAGCTATAGGGTGTATTCATTCGAAATCTCGGTCAGGACAAGTTTTGTTGATGAATTACATGCTTTTTTATCTCCGGCTGGAATTTTTATGTATCCTGATGCTCAACTGAAAACTGCATCCGAAATTACTATAAACCCTTATAAAACATGGTCTAAGATATCTACTGGTCTTGAAAAGTCCGCTTCAAAGCCCAATACTTTTTATGCTCCTGATTTTGATCTGCTTTATGATTCACCTTTTGAGGTTGGAAATCAGGATATTTTTGAATTTGAAGCCGAGGGGGTACAACATGAAGTAGCGATGTATGGAGGTGGAAACTATGACAAGGAGATTCTGAAGCGAGATATGGCAAAGATAGTCGTAGAGCAAACCAAAACATTTGGTATCAATCCGAATAAGCGTTATGTTTTTATAGTTCATAATTTCAATATTGGGGGTGGCGGACTTGAGCATTTAAATTCTACTGTTTTAGGGGCAAGTCGAAATTCATACAATACAGACGCAGGGCTTTTGAGGTTCCTCGGACTTGTTTCTCATGAGTATTTTCACCTTTGGAATGTGAAGCGTTTGCGTCCTATCGCTTTAGGTCCATTTAACTACGAACAGGAGAATTATACTAGAAATCTTTGGATTGCTGAAGGCTTTACCGCTTATTATCAGGATATCTATACAAAAAGAGCCGGTTTACAGAGCCCGGATCGTTATCTTATAAATTTAGCGACTTCAATCAGTTCTGTCGAAAATCAGCCAGGAAATCGGGTTGAGGCCGTTAGTGATGCGAGTTTTGATGCCTGGATTAAACAGTATCGCCCGAATGAAAACTCTGCTAATTCTACTATTTCATATTATAGTAAGGGCGCCCTACTCGCTTTAATTATGGATCTGGAAACCATTCATTCTACCCAGGCCAGAGCTGGCTTGGATGAAGTGATGAAAGCTATGTATGATGAGTATTACACCAAGAAAGACCGCGGATATACAGATGCTGAGTTTAAGTTAATGCTTGAAAAGGTATCAGGAAAATCTTTTGACGATGTTTACAAAGATTATGTTGATGGAGTTAAGACTATAGATTATAATAAATATTTTGCCTATGCCGGACTTACGCTGATCGATGATGCGGATAAAGGTACTGAGGCATATTTAGGTGCAATAACTGCGCTTAAGGATGGTAAGATTATGGTCACGAATGTAAGTCGTCAAAGCCCTGCCTGGATTGGTGGTTTAAATGTAAACGATGAGATTCTTTCAATGAATGGAAATCGTATCAATAATGTTTCGGATCCTAGGCAATCTGAAGTAGAAAAATTCATAACAGGCAAAAAACCGGGTGAAAAAATAGCCATTTCTTTTACTCGTGACGGACTGATCAGACAGGCTGAAATTATATTGGTCAGAAATCCGAATCAGAAGTTCAGAATTGCAGCTCTTCCAAATCCTAGTGAATCTCAGCTTGCAGTTAGAAAAAGGTGGTTGAGGCTTTGATAGTTGAAAATTGATAGTTGATAATTGGCAATCATTGCTGTCCAGGTAAAATAAGGAATACACAGAATATCTGAATTTGAACATCTCAATTGGGTGTTTTAGTTACTTTTGAAATAAAAGATCCCCCCTTTAAACTTGCCTCCCTCTCCAAAGGAGTCCTTTGGACTATTGCCCTACCGTGTACCCGCAAATATTTTTCTAATATAATTCAGATACAAAATCGGGAATAATCAATTGCCTCCAGCTTTAGCTGGAGGTATTTGATGGTTTTTGAATGGGCTTTAGCCCAAAAGATGAAATTTTACTCCAAATTCGGCTAAAGCCTATTCATGTTTCATTTGAGACAAGGGGCTGAAGCCCCTTGCAATTGATTAAACTATTAATTGAAAAGATATGGGTACACGGTAGCTATATTGCCGGGAAGGCCAATTTGTTATTCACCATTTTTGTTGTTTTTAAAGGTGTTCATGCTTTCGCCGCTGAAGGGCGGCTCAGGTTTGAAGGCCAAAAGAAAGAAAAGCCTTTTTCAATCCCTAGGTGCCTTTGGCCACAAGACCCTCGCTCATCAAAAAAGAGGGATCGCTGCTTTTGGGGGATATTAGGTTATAAATTCATTTCGGGTATGATCCCAAAATCTAATGCTCGGAAGTGCTATTTGAAAGAATCTGCATCTTTTTTTGATTTGGCTGGCACAGGTTCCGGTTTTACACCGGGAGAATCGTCCTTCGGAACCGTTTATCTGATATGAACGGTTTTAGGACTGTGCTTCGGGAAACAATCGTTCATAAATTACTGTTTCTGCTAGCTGAATGAACCGGCCTCCCGGGGTTTGGCTTAAAAACGCGCTTTATCCTTGCATTAACTTTCATAAATCACAAAAGTCATTAATCCGGAGAAGTGTGGCAAATCCATTCATCTATTGCACTTACATAGCCACGACTTGGATTACACCGATAGAATAAAGTGTGGATTTACAATGCCAAAGGTATGGCTTTGCCAGAAATACTAGGAAGCTGCGGCTTTTACTCACTTTTTATATATGTTTTTTTCGGTGTTGGTGGTCTTCCTGCGGTCAACATTGCTTAATTTCCAGCTCGTCCGGATGGCTTCAGTCAAGCGGGCTGAAGGGAAAATAGGTACCCTCTTACGCGGCAAGAGCGGACGAATTTTAATATTTCTCAAAAATGTAATTTTACCCCGGACACTAATAATTGAAAGTTGACAATTGGGAAATTATTTGACATACAGCAGAA
>JBDNGV010000243.1:0-2992 GCA_041689125.1 Daejeonella sp. | reverse complement strand
ATGGTCAGGTGTGTTTCCTCTTCAATAGTTCCCAACACAAAAGAACTTGTTGTAAAATCTACAGCAGCCTGTCCGCTTACAAACAGCCAGTCGCCTGCAGCCAGTACGCCTGATGAATATGCTCCGGTACTAAAACTTTTATCTGCCTTATCCGGGTGTTGTATTTCCAATTTTTCCATTTCCTTTATGATTTATATTTTAAATAATTTGTTAATTAAATTTTATTGAACCGAAAAATTCCGGTCGATGATAATCCGGTTCTTCGGTTTCTATTTCATTCCAGACCACAAAATGTGGTTCAGGGAGATCATCACCGCATTTATAAAAATTAGCGCGGCACTTTTTACCTTTTAGAGATTTGAACTCATGATATTGAAAAGCACTGAATGGTATTGCAAGGGTCAACTCCCATCCAATATTAGATTGCTTACTGCTTGCAGGTTTTATTGAACTTCGGAAGGCAATCGAATTGATGACTTCGTCTGACGACATAATTCGATTAGTTCTTTCTTTGCCAAAGCTTAACAAACAAGTGCCTGCACAATTGAATTCGAAATTATAATACTCCTTTTCATCCTCGAAAGAGACAAAAAACTCTACGCAACTGTCTTTATAAACCGGATCATTTGGCTCGGAATAAATGGCTCTAATATCCTTTTCTTGTACGTAAAACTTCAGAAATACCCCTTGATCACCATAAGCCATGGCAAAAGTAATCTCAGGTTTATAGGGATATGCTGCCCATGGTGTGATGTTGATCAGTTCTTGGTGAGCATGATCCAGTTTAGCTGAAATTCCATCTAAAGCTGTAATGTTGTCAACTTGAATATAAGGTACAGAGAGGGTTTTCATATTAACTATCTTTACCTTCTTCTTCCTTCAGTTTTGCAAGCTTTCTCTTAACGATATCAAAAGGATATTTCATAGCCAGGTTCCTGATCTCATAGTTGAAATCGGCAAAGGTCTCTTCCCACATTTTGGATTCTTCGGGCGTATACTTGTAGAAACCATGGCCGTTGGCAACTCCTTTTCCACCTGCTTTAACTATATCATCAATCAGTTTCGGCACATGGGTATCATTGCAAAGGGTTGGATTAAGATCTTTCATCACATTGTGATAGGCAGCCACACCGGTGAGGTCCATCCATCCGAAAACGCCTACCAAAGTCATCCAGTAACCTGTATTATTGCGGCATACCCTGTCTACATCTTCAATTGTTGCATAACCGTTTTCAACTAAATAAAAAGCTTCACGGTACATTGCATACATCAAACGATTGCCAATAAATCCACGGATGTCTTTTCTGACTAAAGTGGCTTCTTTATTCCAGTAACTAGAAAGTTCATACAGATACTCGCCTTTTGCAATATCACTCTCATCACCACAAATCACCTCCAGAAAGCGGGTCGTATGCGAAGGTTCAGCCCAATGCAATCCGAAGAATCGATTAGGATGTTTGGTCATCTTCTGCAAAATACTGATTGGAATAGCTGAAGTATTGCTGGTCATCAATGCATCTTCAGCAATTACCGCTTCAATTTTGCCATAAACAACCTTTTTTATCTCTTCACTCTCAAGGGTACATTCGATAGCCAGTTTACAAGGCTTCAAGGCTCCATAATCCTCTGTAATAGTCAGATTCTTAAAATAGAATTCCGGATCTTCACTAACTAGCCCCTCCTCTTTTGCTTTCACAAAATGCTTACGGATACGCGATTCTGCAGTAGTCATATCGATACTGACTGGAGCAATAGCAACCACCGGATGTCCGGCAATCAGCAGGCAAGTAGTAATACTGCAACCCATCAAGCCTAGACCAATAACACCTACGGGAATTTCATTTGTTTTGATTGACATAGCTATCAATAATTTTGAGTTTAATACGATTCGATTCTGATAAATATCTGATTACTAAGCAAATTTAACTACCTGCCCTGTTCTCACAGATTCATCACAGGCAAAGGCAATGCGCAGGCTGTTCACTGCATCATCACCATGAGCAGTTAGGTTAACATCCTCAAGGATAGCCTTCAGAAAATAGGCTTGCTCCCGGTTACATAACTCCTGATGATCCGGCTCGTCTTCCAGATTGATCCAGGTATCTTCTTTTGCAAATAGTTCATCCTTGTTGAGATCAGCATGGTGAAAACGTATCGATTCGGTTTTTGTATGGGCTTCAATAGAAGAAGATTTTCCTGCTGCTCCAGCTTCTTTTGCTACTATGGATACAGAACCTTTCGGTCCGACAACATCCTTCACAAAAAATGCCGTTTCACTCATCATTGGTCCCCAGCCGGCTTCATACCATCCCACCGATCCATCTTCAAAACGGATTTGCAATTGACCGTAATTATAATTACCTGCAGGGATGTCTTCAGTTAACCTGGCACCGATAGCATAAACCTGTACCGGTTTGGATCGGGTCATTTGACACATCACATCAATATAATGAACTCCACAATCTACAATCGGACTCAGAGAATTCATCAGATTGCGATGAAGCGTCCACATCGCGCCATCACTCTGCTGGTTCAAATTCATTCTCATTACCAGCGGTTTACCCAGTTCAGCAGTCAGCTCAATGAATTTCTCCCATGACGGATGATGACGTAGAATATAACCCACCACCAATTTCTTATTCGCTTTTTTACCTGCTGCGATAACACGTTCAGCACCTTCCACAGAATCGGCCACCGGTTTTTCAATAAATACATGACAACCAGCATCAAAGGCCTGAACGGCATACTTCTCATGGGTATCAGGATAGGTAGAAATACAAACCGCATCGGGATTTGTAGCCTTCATTGCCTCATCCATATCATTGAATAATGGGTATTTATTCCCCATTCTAGCATTTAATACTTCCTTAGATTTTCCTCGGGATATAAGTCCGACGACCTCAAATCCTGGATTTGTATGGTAAGCCATGGCGTGAGAGGCGCCCATGTTTCCGCAGCCTAAAACAAGGATACGTACTGGTTTTGTTTGGTT
>JBDNGV010000242.1:0-2961 GCA_041689125.1 Daejeonella sp. | reverse complement strand
TGAAATAAAACAGTTTGCTTTTTGAGAAAGTTCCTCAATATGCGGACGCATGTCTTTAGCTCCCAATGCGCAATTTAGTCCGATACTCAATAAATTGGCATGACTCAGAGAGTTTAAAAATGCCTCCACAGTCTGGCCGGACAAAGTCCTACCACTGGCATCAGTAATTGTTCCTGAGATCATGATATCGATCTTCTTGCCACTCTCGTTCTCATAATTCTTTGCAGCAAAAAGAGCCGCTTTGGTGATGAGTGTATCAGTAATAGTTTCAAAAAGCAACACATCGGCGCCTCCTTCAATCAGACCTTTAACCTGTTCGTAATAAGCATCTACGAGTTCGTCAAAACTAACTGCCCGATAACCGGGATCATTAACGTCAGGCGACATGGAGGCCATTTTCGTTGTGGGACCAAGAGCGCCGGCAACAAAGCGGGGTTTATCAGGATTTTTTAACGTGTACTCGTTTGCAATTTCCTTAGCAATTCGGGCACCTTCGAAACTCATTTCATACGACAGATCCTCCATCTGGTAGTCGGCCATCGAAATCCGTTGTGTACTGAAGGTATTAGTTTCAATAATGTCTGCGCCAGCTTCAAGATATTCGGCATGGATTTCTTTGATGATATCCGGACGGGTAATGTTCAGCAGGTCATTATTGCCTCTTACATCACATGGGTGATCTTTAAATCGTTCGCCCCTGAAATCCTCTTCCGTTAACTGATATCGCTGAATCATGGTGCCCATAGCACCGTCAATTACCAATATTCGTTTTTTAAGTTCTTCTCTTATGCTCATATGTTATTTAGAAATGAGATATGAGATGGGAGATGTGAGATAAACTGATGAAACGCAATAATTTTTGCATTTCATAGGTCTGATATCTCAAGTCTAATGACTCATATCTACAAACTGGCTTATCTTCGAAAAGTCGGTATTAATTGACTCTCACTTATCTGTTCCGCCTTTGGCGGATAGAATGTAGCACCTTATTAGCACAGGTTGCTAAGATTTCTCAGGGTCTAATCCCTCCATCTTTCTGAATAAGCAGTGCAAAAATGCAAGATAATTCGATGAAATGCAAATGTGGAGATAGAGATATCTCTTTCTCTTGTCAATTTTCTGTAATACTTTGTTGAAAAGAGGAAGAAGATTACGACTAACTGGTTATGGGGGTCAAGAATCAAGTATCAAGAATCAAGTATCAACTTTTTTTAGGCACTGTCACAAGTATCAGGAATCAAGTATCAAGAAGCGACAATTTTATTTGACATCTACTACAATCCCCCTGATAACTGACAATGCTAATGCATCCCTTTGGGACAGCCAACTGATAACAGCTTAAATCCTTTTACTTACGATTTCCAAATAACCGAAGCAGCATAAGAAAAAGGTTGATAAAATCAAGATATAAGGTTAAAGCACCCATAATCACCATTTTATTGGCAGATGCATCGCCATATTCGATACCTGCAGCGATACGCTTCAAACGCTGCATATCATAAGCTGTTAATCCTACAAATAAGGCCACACCTATAAAGCTGATAATATAATCCAATTGGCTGCTACCCAAGAAGAAATTTACCAGACTTGCGATTATGATTCCAACAAGTGCCATCATCAGGATGGATCCGAATTTGGTTAGGTCTTGTTCAGTGGTATATCCAGCAAAAGCCATAACAGCAAAGAGGAGGGAGGCTGAGATAAAGCAGCCCAAGACTGATGAAGAGGTGTAAATGAGTAAAATATAACTGAGACTTATGCCGGTTGCTGCAGAATAGAGCACGAAAATCAGAGCCAGCGCCGGAAAGGAAAGGCGGTTCATACCAAATGACATAACCAGCACAAAAGCCAAGGGAGCGAACATTGCAATCGTGCCTAAAGTTGTTCTGCCGCCATTTATCGGGTCGATCAGCATGCTGAGCAATGCCTCATCGGTAGAGAAGAAGTAGGCAAAACCGGCAGATAGGCCCAGTGCAATGAACATCCACAGAAAAACATTCGGCAGAAAATTTGCTGAGGTAATTGCGCCTCCACGCTGTACGATCGGTTCGTTAGTATAATTGAAGACTGTTTCTTTTTCTGACATGATTACTGGTTTTTACGAATTTAATAAAAAGGATTTGTTTTGGTGTTACGGGAATGTAAAAGCTTGTAATACACATTGACGATTTAATTTAATTTTTTAGAGAGTTATTGATTTGTAAATCAATAAATTTATGAATAGATAGTTTAGAAGCCCTGAAGGGGTGTCATCATTAACGATGGGCATCGCCCATCGAAGGAAACATGTAACAGAAAAGCCCTGAAGGGGCGTAATAAAAGTATGGGCCAATCATTTGTAAAAAACTACATCCACATCGTGTTCAGCACCAAACACCGGAAGCCGTTCATAAAGCCTCCAGTTGAAGCTGAATTGCATAGTTATTTAGGCGGGATTTGCAAAAAATTGGAATGTCAGCCCATCAAAATAGGTGGTTATACTGATCACATACATATACTGTGTATGCTCTCGAAAAAAATAGCATTAATGAAGCTTCTTGAAGAAGTAAAAGCGCACTCCTCAAAATGGATAAAAACAAAAGGCGATGAATACTCTAACTTTTACTGGCAGGATGGTTATGGTGCATTTTCCGTAAATCCAATTGATGTAGATACTGTAATTACCTACATCGAAAATCAGAAGGAACACCACCAAAAAAGAACTTTTCAGGATGAATATAGGGCATTACTGAAAAAGTATGAGGTAGAATATGATGAACGCTATGTTTGGGATTAATTTATACATTATTCTTAGGTTCCTAATATTATGATATGGCGCCTCTGCCTACCGGCTAGGTAGGCTTTCAGGGCTTAGATTTATTTTATGCTTAGACACAGGGCTGCACCCTGTGTTGATGAAAATGCCCTTTCAGGGCTTAGATTTATTTTGTGCTTGGACACAGGGCTGCACCCTGTGTTGAT
>JBDNGV010000241.1:0-2936 GCA_041689125.1 Daejeonella sp. | reverse complement strand
TAAGTGAAGGGGGCGATTTGTACAAAATAGAATGGAAAATTTTTATTCCATTGCTGGCGCCATGCATCAATCATACCTGTAAATAATTTCTCGTAGGCATAATATGTTCTGACATTGCTTTCGCCCTGATACCAGATTGCTCCTGCAATGGAATAGTTTGTTAGTGGAAAGATCATCGCATTATAAGCCAAAGCAGTTTGGTGCGGCCAGCCGGGTTGGGATTTTTGTTCCCCTGCACCTTTTTTAATGATACTGTTATTGTTTACCACATACTCCGGCGACCAAGTTTCGGCAGGAGTACCGCCCCAATTAGAATTGATCAAGCCAATAGGGATATTCAGTTTCTCGTTCAGATTTTTACCAAAAAAATAACCAATTGCGCTGAATTTAATCATTTCTCCTGGGGAGCAAACCACCCATTTTCCATCCAGATTATCTTGTGGAAATGCTGAAGTTGATTTACTTACATAAAATAATCTAATCTTATTATTGGTCGCATTTGGTGCTTCATCCTTACTTTGTGGTAAGTTTTGAGTTCCCGACCATTCCATATTACTTTGGCCGCCACACACCCATACTTCCCCAATTAAAACATCCTCTAATTGTATGGTATTATTGCCTTGTAAAGTAATTGAATAAGATCCACCTGCTTCAGGAGTTTTGATTTCAGCCATCCATTTAGCATCGTTAGTAGCCTGAGTTTGATAGCTGGCATTATCCCAGCCCGTCTTAATCGCAATTTTTTCACCCGGGGCTGCCCAACCCCAAAGCTTAACTGTTGATTTTTGTTGCAAGACCATATGAGATCCAATGATATTCGGTAGCCGGATATTCCCAATAACTGATATTGAAATAAAGCAAATCACAATCAGAAATAGAATTCGTTTTGCCATTAATAATGATCGAATCATAAGAGTTGAATTTTTCTAAATATTTTTTATTAATTTAAATATAATCGTTTTCGCCGATTTTAATATTTGTAATATAAGATTTTGTTTTTTGAGACTTATTTATGATTTTGTTTAACTTTCAATTGGTGTTTTCACCACCAGCTTAACCTGCGGTTGGTGTTTGCATTACCCGCTTAACCTGCGGTTGGTGTTTTCACCACCAGCTTACTTAGGTTCCATCCCGCAAGTCCACTATTAAAATCCATATACAAACAAATGAAAACTAAATTCAGCAAACTCATACTATCTCTGTTCCTCTTTGCTCTAGCACCAGCAGAGACTTTTTCGCAGAAAATAAAGCATGTCATATTAATAGGCTCTGATGGATTTGGTGCTTATGCTTTTGAAAATGCTAAAGTGCCAAATCTCAGAGCTATGATGAAGGAGGGTTCATGGAGCTTAAAAGCGAGAACCGTTCTACCTTCTTCGAGTGCTGCAAACTGGGCATCGATGGTGATGGGCGCAGGACCTGAGTTACATGGTTATACTACCTGGGGCAGTAAAAAGCCCGATATGCCTGCTAGGGTTTTGGATGAGTACGGGATATTTCCAAGTGTCTATGCGCTATTGCGAAAAGAAAAACCCAATAGTGAGATCGGTGTAATCTATGAATGGGACGGTATTGGTTTTCTTTTTCCAAAAGCAGCGTTAAATCACGACCAGAATGCAGATGGAGATATCGCTATTGCCAATGCTGCATCTAAATATATTAAAGAAAAGAAACCAAATTTTTTGTTTGTTCATCTTCATGATGTAGATAGTGTTGGACATAATGTAGGACATGGCACACCTGAGTACTACGCAGCCATTGAACGGACTGACACCCATATTGGTACTATTTTGAAAAGTGTTAGAGAGGCAGGCATAGAGAAGAATACTGTGGTTTTATTTACTGCAGATCATGGTGGAGTTGATAAAGGACATGGCTTAATTTCAATGGATGAAATGCAGATACCTTGGATCATTAGAGGGCCTAGAATTCAAAAAAATAAAGAATTGTCGGAAAGTATTATGACATTCGATACAGCTGCAACAATTGCCCATCTCTTGAAACTGAAAGCACCCCAGGTTTGGATCGGAAGGCCGGTAAAAGGAGCTTTAAATAAAGAATAATTCTTTTCCCCTTATTCTGCAGATAGTTTAATTAGGACTCGCAGCCAATTAAAAAAAATATAATTCAAATTTCATTTATTGAAATATTCATATATTAGGTTTACTAATTTTTATAAAAGTTGGATTGTCAGGCTAAATCGGATAGTGAATTACTTGATTTATTGAGATTAGGCTACGAGGAGGCTTTTTCGGAAATCTATAATAGATACTGGAAGAGGTTGCTTTCAATTGCCTATAATATAAGCAAGGATAAATCTGTTTCTCAAGAGATAGTTCAAGATATTTTTATCGGGATATGGACCAGAAGATTAGATCTTGATATTTCCTGTTTAAATAGTTATCTCGCTAGTTCCGTTAGGTTGTCAATGTTTAAGTTTATCTATAGGCAAAAGAGAAGAATGGAGATTGAATCTGCAAATTGTCTAGATGAATCATCTTCGATAAGTGTAGAACAAATTGATGCCAGGTTTACTCAGGAATATATAAATAAACTGGTTGAAAAACTTCCTGAAAAATGCAAACTAGTCTTCAGATTCAGTAGAAATGCCGGTCTCAGTATTTCAGAGATCTCAATAGAATTAGGTATTTCAGAGAAAACTGTTGAAGGGCATTTAACCAAAGGATTAAAAGCTCTCAGACTTAGCCTTAAGAATTCTTTAAACCTGTTCTAGGTTAATAAAATCACTTTCCCAAAATTATTTATATCAAGACCAAGGGTATACAGGTACTTTGTGGTACTCTGTAATTAATATGCCCAAATTTTAAGCTATGCAAAAGGAGGAAGTACGAGAATTAGTTGAAAAATACCTCAATGATGTTGCTTCAAGGGAGGAAGAGGAGAGATTGCTTCAATGGTATTGGAGGGAAAGTAGT
>JBDNGV010000240.1:0-2377 GCA_041689125.1 Daejeonella sp. | reverse complement strand
TTTATATTGGCGCAAAGGTACGGGTTTAAAATGATATGTACCCGTAATGAATATTCATGTCATTCAAGGCCGGTATGTATCCAGTGCTGCCAAGATAATTGTACAGGCCAGCTCAATTTCTGCTTCGGATATGATCAACGGTGGGGCAATGCGCATGGCGGTATCACAATGTAAAAACCAATCGATAATGATGCCCTTATCCGAACAAAAATTACTTACATATTCTACTTGTTGGAAATTACTCAACTGTATGCTCAACATTAATCCTTTACCTCGTATCTCTTTAATTTCAGGATGCTGCAGGTATTTTCTAAATAATGATTCTTTAATTGAAACATCCTTGAAAAGGCTTTCTTCCAATATCACTTCCAGATTGGCAAGTCCGGCGGCGCAACTTACTGGGTGCCCACCAAATGTGGTGATATGTCCCAGAATTGGATTTTGTTTAAGCACTGACATAATCGCATTACTAGAAATAAACGCACCAATAGGCATTCCTCCACCCATTCCTTTGGCCAATAATAGTATATCGGGTTTGAAATTAAAGTGCTCAAAGCCAAATAGTTTACCAGTACGGCCAAAACCTGTTTGTATTTCATCTAAAATAAGTAATGTGCCGGTCTTATCGCAACGTTTGCGCAAAGCCAGCATATATTCTCTATCAGGAACCCGAACGCCTGCTTCTCCCTGTATTGTTTCGATAATGATTGCAGCTGTTTCTGTATTTATCTGTTCAAGATCACGAAGTTCATTGAATTCAATAAAGTGGATTCCGGGCAGGAGTGGGCGGTAAGCTTGCTTATAATATTCATTACCCATCACACTAAGCGCTCCTTGTGTGCTGCCATGGTAGGAATTTCTGCAGGCCAGAATCTCGGATCTGCCTGTAAAGCGCTTCGCCAATTTCATCGCACCTTCTGTAGCTTCTGCACCCGAATTTACAAAATAGACAGAGTTTAGGGATTCCGGCAGGATTGAGGATAACTTTTCTGCGAATTTAACCTGTGGTGATTGCACATACTCACCATAAACAGTGAGGTGAAGGTATTTATCAGCCTGGTCCTTAATCGCTTGTACTACTCTAGGGTGACGATGGCCAATATTACTGACTGCAAATCCGGAAACCAGATCCATATAGCTTTTTCCGGAGTGCTCATAAAGATACATGCCTTCGGCTTTATCAATTTCAAGTAAACGGGGAAATGGAGATGTTTGAGCTGTATTTAAGAGGAAGAGCTGACGCGGGCTAAGCATATACAAAAATACATAAATAAAATGCAGGCATTCGGAAGAAGGCCTGCATTTTATTTACGTAAGATTCAAAATTAATCTACTGTTCTCTTCTACGATGATTTAACTGCTTGATCAGATGCTCTCTGAATTCCCGCTCAGCTTGGTATAATAGCAAAACCTTTTCAGCAGGTATTGCCTTTAAATAGATTTTTTTATACTTTTTTTTCAAGTCCAGCATTTTGCTTTCATAAGTTAAATCGGCATTGATCTTGTCATTTGGGGCGATATCTGTTTTCTGCCTGTCTTCCCTTCTTTTCTTCATCAACTCCATCAGCTCTTTTTGGTAATTATTGTATACCGGCCAGAATTTCTGGGCTTCTTCAGGAGTCAGATCTACTTTTTTGGTAATAAAGGCAACCTTAATTGCCTCAATTCGCTCATAATGCTCACGACGATCCTGAGCAATTAATACTGTGTTCATTGTCAGACACATTATCATACCCAAGACCCCTTTCTTTACTAATCCTTTCATAATGTTGTACTGTTAATATACTGTTCAATATCTTCTTCCGAAACCTCAGTTGATACCTGCTGCAGGCCATCTTCACTAATATTTTCTATAATGTATTGGTTGTCACTCACTGTGCTGTGTAACTGCAGGTAATTGATAATATCCTGATCAGGAACTTTTGATAACTGTTGATTGAAAACGTAGATGGATGAATTAAAATAAATGGAGATCGCGATAACGAATATAATGCTTGCAGCTGCTGAGTAGCGGATCCACGAAGGAAACAGATTTTTCTGCACTGCAGGAGCAATTTTCTCATCAATTCTTAAATTGATACGCTCAGTAAGGCTGGTAAAATAGGAATCAGGCACTTTAAACCCTTCGGCAGGAGCCAGATCCTGAATAAGCTGTAAGGCTAAACGATCCTCAATTCTTTCTGCTAAGTTATTAAAGTAGTTTTCAGGCAAATTAAACTCATCGTCATTCTCAAATCGAAGGATTTCGAGTTTGACTAATGCATTCAAGCTTTCATTCAAAGATTCAAAATAAACGGACGGTACAGCAAAGGGGTTCGCTCTGCTAATTTTAGCAAGAGTTGGAGCCTCTTTTAACCAATCCTTATCTGAATTCTCT
>JBDNGV010000239.1:0-13325 GCA_041689125.1 Daejeonella sp. | reverse complement strand
TACCATTAATGCAGGATTTTTTAAGTTGGATGGGGGCGCTATGTTTGGCGTAGTACCCAAATCAATCTGGCAAAAAACCAATCCGGCTGATGAAAATAACCTATGCGACTGGGCTATGCGTTGCCTTTTAGTAGAAGATGGAGATCGAAGGATCCTTATTGATAATGGAATTGGATATAAGCAAGATGAACGTTTTTTAAAACATTATTATCTTCATGGAGATGACAGCCTTGAAAAATCTCTTAAAAATCAAGGTTTTAGTAAAGATGATATAACTGATGTATTTCTAACCCATCTCCATTTCGACCACTGTGGTGGATCAATTGAAAGGCTTGAAGATGGGAGTCTTGTCCCGGCTTTTAAAAATGCAAATTATTGGAGCAATAAAGCACATTGGGAATGGGCAATTAATCCAAATGACCGAGAGAAAGCATCATTTCTTAAAGAAAATATTCTACCCATTCAGGAAAGTGGTAAGCTTAAATTCATCGGAAATACTGATGGAGTAGCCTTCACAGATCAAATTAAGATACGATTTGCATTTGGCCATACAGATGCCATGATGCTGCCTCAAATCAATTACAAAGGAAAAACGATACTATACATGGCGGATATGCTCCCTTCTATTGGTCATATTCCGATACCATATGTAATGTCTTATGATATGTTTCCACTAAAAACGTTGAATGAAAAAAAGAAATTTCTGATAGAAGCCGTTGAAAACGATTATATACTGTATTTGGAACACGACCCAATAAATGAATGTTGTACCCTCCAAAATACAGAAAAAGGCATCCGGGTAAAGGATACCTTTAAATTAATTGATATTTTGTAACGCTGACAGGGTTCAAAACCCTGTCAGCGTTTATTTTAAGGAATAATAACCTGTGGTTTTGTTCCTGTAATTTCATCAATTTCCATCATTATTTCGTTGGTCAGCAAAGGAACTACTTCCAATGCCGTCAGGTTTTCCTTTAACTGAACTGCCTTTGAAGCACCTAGAATAACTGTACTCACATGAGAATTTTTTAAACACCACGCAATTGCGAGTTTGGCCAATGATGTATTCAATTTTTCTGCAATTGCCTGCAATAATTTAACCTTATGTATGTTTGACTCAACAAGCAGTCTGTTTCTTAACCATTCCAGATTATCCATGCTGAAACGAGCATCTTTGGGATCGGCATTATTATATTTTCCAGAAAGCAAACCGGAGGCCATCGGACTCCAGATTGTTGTTCCCATGCCAAAATCTCTAAATAACAATAAAAATTCCATTTCCATTTTATCACGCCATAGCATATTATACTGAGGTTGCTCCATGACAGGTGGCACCAAATGGTTTTTTTCAGCAAAGTAATGTGCCTGCATTATTTCCAAAGCACTCCATTCAGATGTTCCCCAATACAATGCTTTTCCTTGTTGAATCAACTGATGCATCGCCCAAACTGTTTCTTCAATTGGAGTTTCCTTATCAGGTCTATGGCAATAGATTAGATCCACATAATCAAGCTGTAAACGTTTAAGCGCATTATGAGTTCCTTCAAACAGGTGCTTTTTAGAAAGTCCAATCATATTCGGCTTCTTTTCCTCAGCTCCAAAAAAGATTTTACTGGAAACAATGTATGAGCTTCGGTCCCATTTTTTCTTCTTTAAAATATTTCCCATTACAATTTCCGACTTCCCTCCAGCGTATCCCTCGGCATTGTCGAAGAAGTTAACTCCTCCTTCATAAGCGATGTCCATTAATTCCTCAGCCACCTTATCTTCTATCTGTTGCCCAAAAGTCAACCAGCTACCCAAAGACAGGGCACTGACTTTCAAACCTGATTTTCCTAATCGTCTGTATTCCATAGTTTTATAAAATTAAATTTCTGTGTTTGTTTCTCAGCTAAAACTACGATTTCAAATTGTAAAAAAATTTATGATTTCATCATTTAAAATATTAATAGATATAGAGAATTTTATAAATTGAACCCTTAAAACTAATCATAATTCGCCTTGAGCGAAAAGGAATAAATGCAGCTCACACAACTGGAAATCAAAGGTTTTAAAAGCTTTGGCGATAAGATTACTATCAATTTCAATGATGGTGTAACTGCCATTGTGGGTCCGAATGGTTGTGGAAAATCCAATGTTGTAGATGCTATCCGTTGGGTGCTTGGAGAACAAAGTACCCGCATGTTACGCTCTGAAAAAATGGAGAATATCATTTTCAACGGAACCAAAACACGTAAACCTTCAAATCTCGCGGAAGTATCACTGACATTCGATAACACCAAAAATATTCTACCTACTGATTTCACAAAGGTTACCATTACCCGTAAGCTATATCGTTCCGGTGAAAGTGAATACCGTTTAAATGATGTAAACTGCCGCTTAAAAGATATTACAGATTTATTTCTTGACACCGGTATTGGATCAGACTCCTATTCTATTATCGAATTAAAAATGATTGATGAGATCATTGCCAATAAAGATAATTCAAGACGGGCCTTATTTGAGGAAGCTTCAGGTATATCCAAATACAAACTGAGAAAGAAGCAAACCTTTAATAAATTAAAAGATACAGAAGCCGATCTTAGCCGTGTTGAGGACCTCTTATTTGAGATCGAGAAAAATTTGAAAACTCTTGAAAATCAGGCTAAAAAAGCTGAAAGATATTACCGACTCAAAGATCAATACAAAACATTAAGTCTGAGCCTCGCCTCATATCGTATCATCGGCTTTAGAGAATCCTTGACAAAACTTGAAGACAAGGAGCAGCAGCATTCTCTGGAAAGCAGCGGTATAAATACTGAAATTAGCAATCTGGAGGCCTTTTTACAGAAACTAAAATTAGAAAACCTGAATCTCGAAAAAAATCTTTCCATTCAGCAAAAAGCTACCAATGAGTTTATTGCTAAAATCCGCAGCTATGAAAGTGATAAGAAATTAAAAAACGAACAATTACGCTTTCTTGAAGATAAAAAAACCAGAACTAGTGATGAACTTGAAAAAGATCAGAATCAGCTCAACCATGTCTTTTATAATCAAAAGCGCTTAAATGAAGAGCATTTACAAGAAAGTGAAATTCTCGTTAAGATTCGAATTTCCACAGAAAATCAGCTTCAGGGAATAAATGAATTAAGATTAGAACAACAAAAATCAAAACTAGCGCTCGATACCATCAGCATTGATAACAATGAACTCCAGAATCAAGTTTATAAACTTGAAAAGGAGATTGCCATATTAAATATTCAGAAGGAAGCACTACATCAAGAAAGTAGCCGGAATATGGCTGATACAGAATCGAAGGAAAGCGAATTGAATGAATTTAATAAAGTCATTACAGAGTTAAAGGATAGACTCAAAAATAAACAAAAGGAATTTACTTTAAATAAAGAGCTTGAAGATGAACTTCAGCAACAAATACTTCGCAATACTGAATATTTAAAGGATCGTAAAGAAATTCTCAATCAGGAAAGTAGAAAACTTGATTCCAAACAAAATGAGTATAATCTCACCAAGTCGATGGTTGATAATCTGGAAGGGTTTCCAGAATCAATTCGTTTTCTGAAAAAAAATGCAGGCTGGACAAAGCAAGCACCACTTTTTTCGGATATACTTTTTTGCAGAGAAGAATACCGCATAGCAATTGAAAACTACCTTGAACCGGTTATGAATCATTATGTAGTAGAAACGCAATCGGATGCTGTTCGGGCAATCCAATTGCTCAACGATTCCTCCAGAGGAAGAGCCAATTTTTTTATTCTTGAGGCTTTAAATATGCGAGGAAAAAGGCCTTCGGTTGATACTGTTCGTAATGACCTAATCCCTGCTCTAGAAATAATTGATACAGATGCCAAATACCGTCCGCTATGTGAAATGCTGCTCTATAATGTTTATCTGCTACAATCAGGTGAAGATACTGAGTTACGCTCGCCCCTTCCTGCCGAACAGGTTGTGATTTTAAGTAAGACCGGGATGTTTACAAAAACAAGAATCGGGATGTCAGGTGGTTCTGTTGGACTTTTTGAAGGCAAACGGATTGGAAGAGCTAAAAATCTTGAAAAACTTTCAAAAGAGATTATTAACGGCGAGACCTTAATTATTAACTTGAGGAACTCCATCACGGAGGAAGAAATTAAATTGGGTGATTTGAAAGAGACTTCCCAAAAAGATCTCCTTCAAAAATCTCAATTGGAAATTAACATATTGAGTAATGATTATACTTCCGTTAAAACTAAACAGGAACAATATCTAGCTTTCATTGAAAACAGTCTTAATAGAAAACAGGATATTGGGCAAAAAATTGAGAGTATAGGCAATGAATTACTTGCATCAGAACCTTTACTAATTGAATTAAAGGTCAATAAGCAAATCAAACAGCAACAACTTTTCAATGACCAGCAAAGCTATAATGAACTTGCTGAAATCCTAAATTCAAATTCGGCACTTTATAACCAGGAAAATATCCGCTTCCACCAGCAGCAAAACAAGGTATCGGGAATAGAAAAAGAGCTTGAATACCGTGAAAGCCAGCAGAAGAATCTGGAAATACGAATCGGGGTAAATCAGGCAGAGCTTGAAAAAACGCAAATTGGAATTAAAGAAACTCTTCAGCATGCAGATTATTATGATAATGATTTGGTCGCTATGTATGTTCAAAAGGAGGAATTTGAAACAGCTGTAAGCGAATCTGAACAGGGTTATTATGCTTCAAGGGTTCAGATTACTGAGATGGAAGAAAAAATAAGCTTGCTACGCAGAAATAAAGAACAGGCCGAACAAATATCAAATGAATTCAAAGATCAGAAAACAACAATCAAACTGGAATTAAATGCCTTAAAGGAAAGACTATCCGTAGAATTCTCAGTTGATATTTCCACATTACTTGATGAAGAATATTTTGAACAACAAATTGGAGATGAGCAGGATGTTCTTGAAAAAACGGACCGGATTAAAAGACAATTAGATGAATTTGGCGCAATAAACCCTATGGCCATGGAGGCTTACCAGGAAATGAATGAACGCTATAATTTTATTCAATCCCAGAAAAAAGATCTAGCTGAAGCCAAAACATCCTTGTTACAAACGATTAAAGAAATTGATGATACCGCAAAGGAAAAATTCATGGCGGCCTTCAGTGATGTTAGGACTCACTTTATCAAAGTATTCCGTTCCCTTTTCAATGAGGAAGACAGCTGCGATTTGGTATTAGCCGACCCCTCGAACCCATTGGAATCTGATATTGATATTATTGCGCGTCCAAAGGGCAAGCGTCCATTATCAATCAATCAATTATCTGGTGGAGAAAAAACCCTAACAGCAACCGCCCTCCTCTTTTCATTGTATTTATTAAAGCCTGCGCCATTTTGTATCTTCGATGAAGTGGATGCACCATTAGATGATACGAACATTGATAAGTTCAACAATATTATCAGGGAATTCTCAGATCAGTCGCAGTTTATTATTGTATCCCATAATAAACGAACTATTGCCAGTACGGATATTATTTACGGTGTGACTATGGCCGAACAGGGTGTTTCAAAGGTTGTGGCAGTTGACATTCGTGAAGTAGCATAATAATAATAAATCATCAGCAATTTTTAAACCTATTTGTGTTTAACAGAATAGGAGTATAAATTTATATTCTAACATGAAGAAGCTTTTTATAATCCTAGTCATTGTCTCATTTTATGAAGCCAATGCCCAGAATATCAATCGAAAAACATTGCTTAGTGATGTTGAAACACTTTCCGCTGATAAGTACGAAGGCAGAAAAACCGGTACTCCCGGAAATTTTATGGCTGCTGATTATATCATAAATAGATTCAAGGAACTTGGGGTGGAAGCGTATAATATCCACTTTAAGCATTCTTTTACATTTAGAAATAGAAGGAATGAGGAGATCAAAGGGGTAAATTTGATAGGCTATATTAAAGGCAAATCTGACCGGGTAATTGTCATTTCTGCACATTATGATCATGTTGGAATAAACAATTCAGAGATATTTAATGGTGCAGACGATAATGCTTCTGGTGTTGCTACTATCCTTTCAGTTGCAAAATATTTCACAGAAAATAAACCAAAGAATACGCTACTATTCATTGCTTTCGACGCCGAAGAAATGGGTTTACAAGGCGCATATTCCTTTTTAAAAGCCCCTAATCCGACGAAGGAACTTATAAAACTGAATATTAATCTGGATATGGTTTCACACAGCGACAAGTCTGAATTATTTGCTGTCGGTACCTTTAAAACTCCAATTATTAAAGATGTTCTGCAGAATGCAGATAAGAATACTGGTATCACTATTCGATTCGGGCATGATGAACCAAATACAGGGAAAGATGACTGGACAATGCAAAGTGATCATGGACCATTTGCCAAAGAGAATATTCCATTTGTTTATTTCGGTGTTGAAGACCATGATGATTACCACAAACCAAGTGATGATTTTGTAAATATCAACCCGGATTTTTTCTATTCAGCCAGCAATGCTATCCTGAAAAGTATTATCCTTCTTGATAAAAATCTTGTCCGCATAAACCCTTGATAACAAATTACTATCTTTGTTATGCAAGCCGTTCTATCGCTCTCCTGCATTTGCAGGCGAGAGGAAAGTCCGGGCAACACAGAGCATCCTGCTTCCTAACGGGAAGGTCCCGTTTATTCGGGAACGGAAAGTGCCACAGAAAATATACTACCCCCAACCCTTGGTTGGAGGAAAAGGTGAAAACGTGAGGTAAGAGCTCACGGTATTGTATGGTGACATACAATACGGTAAACCCCAGGAGTTGAAAGACCAAATAGGTTCCGGACGTGAAGCTGCTCGCTTCCTTGTCCCCTTAATAAGGGATTATCCGGAATGGGTAGGTCGTTAGATCACGTGAGTAATTGCGCGGCCAGATAAATGATAGAAGTCCCGAGAATTCGGGAAACAGAACCCGGCTTACAGGCTTGCATTTTTTATTTTTCAAAACCCATAGATCTTATGTTTTCGGCATCCCTTTTGTAATAGAGTACAGGTTCTTATTTTGGATATATAACCGCATTATTTTTATAGTCACACAATACTTATGGCAAAAATATTAATCATTGATGATGAAAAAGCAATCCGAAATACTTTAAGAGAAATTCTTGAATATTGAGGAATACCAAGTAGAGGATATTGACAATGGTATAAATGCACTTGAACTCATTAAGAAAAAGGAGTACGATCTAGTTCTTTGCGATATCAAAATGAACAAAATGGATGGTATGGAGGTTCTTTCTGAAGCTATGAAAATTCAGCCGGATCTACCATTTATTATGATATCAGGACATGGGACAATCGAAACAGCTGTAGAAGCCAGTAGAAAAGGAGCCTATGACTTTATTTCAAAACCACCGGATCTTAACCGCTTATTGATTACCGTAAGAAATGCGCTGGAACGCAAAAATCTAGTAACAGAAACAAAAGTTTTAAAGCGTAAAGTTAGTAAGACCCGCGAGATATTAGGTAATTCAGGAGCAATTGAAAAAATAAAAGCGACAATTGAAAGAGTTGCCCCTACCGAAGCAAGGGTTCTTATTACGGGCGCAAATGGAAGCGGTAAAGAGCTTGTTGCACGTTGGCTTCATGAGAAATCAAACCGCTCAAATTGTGCACTTATTGAGGTTAATTGTGCCGCAATCCCATCATAATTAATTGAAAGCGAGCTTTTTGGACATGAAAAAGGATCTTTTACTTCAGCCATCAAACAAAGAATTGGAAAGTTTGAGCAGGCAAATGGTGGCACACTATTTCTGGATGAAATCGGAGACATGAGTCTTTCAGCCCAAGCTAAAGTTTTGCGTGCACTTCAAGAAAATAAAATAACGCGGGTTGGCGGTGAAAAGGAAATTGAAGTTGATGTAAGGGTAATAGCTGCTACCAATAAAGATGTTCAGAAAGAAATTGAAGCAGGTAATTTCAGAATGGATCTCTACCATCGATTAAGTGTAATCCTGATTCATGTGCCTCATTTAACTGAGCGAAAGGAGGATATACCACTCATTGCACAAAATTTTTGTGAAGAAATTTGTAATGATTATGGAATGCCGGTTAAAAAGATCAGCGATTCGGCAATGACTGCTTTACAGGGAATGAACTGGACCGGCAATATTAGGGAGCTTCACAATATGATCGAGCGACTGATTATTTTGAGCGACAAATTAATTACTGATGCTGATGTCATCAACTATGCAAATCCATCTTCTTTTTCATTAGGATCTGAAAGTGCCTCTACAACACCCTTGCAAAATTTTGACCAATTCACTAACTTTCAGGAGTATAAAGATTTTGCAGAACGGGATTATATCAAATATAAACTAGAAAAAAATAATTGGAATGTTTCCAAAACGGCAGATGACATAGATATCCAGCGAAGCCACCTGTATAGTAAAATTGAGAAATATGGTATGAAAAGAGCTGATTAATAAGCTTAAAGTTAGCTTTATCCTTTTAGCTTTAAAGTGTTTTAATTTCAGTTACCAGTTGCTGTAGCACAGATTTAGCATCTCCAAATAGCATAGAAGACTTTGGCTGAAAGAAAAGTTCATTTTCAATGCCAGCATATCCTGGGTTCATGCTTCTTTTATTAATGATCACAAGTTTAGCGAGTTCTACATCCAAAACAGGCATGCCATAAATTGGAGATCCGGGATCTGTTTTTGCTGCCGGATTAACCACATCGTTGGCACCTAAAATCAAAACAACATCAGTCATTGGAAATTCCTCATTTGCCTGCTCCATTTCCATTAATTTGGCATAATCCACGTCTGCCTCGGCAAGAAGAACGTTCATGTGCCCTGGCATTCGTCCAGCAACAGGATGAATAGCATAATTTACTTCAACACCTTTATCAGTCAGTAATTTCTCCAGCTCATGGCAAACATGCTGTGCCTGAGCAACTGCAAGACCATATCCGGGAACGATTATCACGCGTTTAGCATAACTCATTACCACTGCAGAATCGCTGATACTAATTTCTTTATATGCACCCTGCTCTTTCCCAGATGAACCGGCAGAAGAACCACCGAATGAACCAATCAATACATTACTTAGCGGACGGTTCATTGCCTTACACATTAAAATGGTCAGAATAGTTCCGGCAGACCCAACCAAGATACCACCTGTTAGCATCACCGGATTGTCATATAAAAAACCTCCAAATGCCGCTGCAACCCCAGTAAATGAGTTCAGTAATGAAATAACAACAGGCATGTCTGCTCCTCCAATCGGTAAAACGAAAAACAGGCCATAAACAACAGATAATGCAAGTACGACATAGAATAATGTACTTGATGCCGGATCCAGAGAAATGATCAAATAAGCCGAAAGCGTAATAATTACACCGAAAATAATAAGGTTTACGATATGTTGCCCGTTAAATGAGAAGTCTTTAATTTTTCCGTTTAATTTACCCCATGCAACCATACTTCCAGCAAAGGAAACCGTTCCGATAATTAATCCTGCGAATATGATTAGAAGAATGACACGGTCGGCAGTTGCACCCATCTGTACCTGATGAGAAAGATGGTCAAATTCTACTATGGAAATCAAAGCAGCACAGGCACCACCCATTCCGTTAAATAAGCTCACCATTTCGGGCATAGCTGTCATTTTCACTTTTTTAGCAGCTATTGTACCGAGAACAGTACCAATGATTAGTGCTGAAAATATCCAGACATAATTTCCCAATCTAAGACCATTTTCCGCATAAAGGAAGATGGTACCAAAAATAGAAACAGCCATACCAGCGGCTGCGATAAGATTACCTTTTCTTGCACTTTCCGGATGACTTAACATCTTTAAACCAATTATGAAGGTTACGGAACCGATAAGGTAACAAATAATCAAGATATTTAATTCCATTGTATTCTATTTCTGAATTTTATAAATTTTGAGTAAAAACTGATCTGATATAAATCAAGTTTATTATTTTTTCTTTTTAAACATTTCAAGCATTCGATCTGTAACCACAAATCCACCTACAACATTTAAAGTGCCCAGTATCACGGCCAGGAATCCAAGAATAAGAGCAAGCAGATTTTCACTTTCTGCTTTTCCCATCACAATAATGGCACCTATAATAACTACTCCGTGTATCGCATTGGCACCACTCATTAAAGGTGTATGTAGAACACTTGGAACCCTGCCAATTACCTCAATTCCTAGAAATACACTCAGAATAACAATGTAAATCATTTGCTGGTGCTGACTAAGCCAGTTGAAAATCTCCTCCATAATATGTATTATCTATTAAAACTTTTGCTTAGGCTGTCTAAAGCCAATTTATCAATCTTATAACTTACAACTTATCCCCGGTCAATTCCTTTACACGTTCATTACATATATCCCCATTGTTAGTGATGCATGTACCTTTCACAAGGTCATCTTCAAAATTCAAATTTAACTGTCCTTCTGTTCCAATGATGAGTTGCAGAAAGTTTAAAATATTTTTACCATATAATTTACTTGCATCGGATGGCATGGTACCCTGCAAATTGGAATTGCCAATGATTGTTACATTTTTATAAACAACAGTTTCAAGGTCTTTGGTTCTACTTGTATTTCCACCTGTAACTGAAGCTAGATCAATAATTAGTGAACCGGTCTTCATATTATCTAAAATGCTGTCTGGCAGTAAAATTGGTGCCTTTTTACCAGGAATTTGTGCAGTTGTGATGATTACGTCGGCCTTAGAAGCAATCTCTGCAATACGTGCTTGCTGTTTTTGCTTATATTCTTCCGTCTGGTCAACTGCATAACCTCCCGCTTTTGAAGCATCAAGTGCACCTTCCACTTCTATGAACTTGGCTCCTAGACTTATTACTTCTTCCTTCACAGCCGGACGAGTATCAAAAACTTCCACAACAGCACCTAAACGTTTGGCCGTGGCAATGGCTTGGAGGCCGGCAACTCCTGCACCTAAAATCATTACCTTTGCCGGAGCAATACTTCCTGCAGCAGTCATGAACATAGGAAAATATTTAGGAAGTTGCATAGCAGCGAAGATTACCGCTTTATATCCTGCAATATTAGCCTGAGAACTTAGTATATCCATACTTTGAGCTCTGGTTGTGCGAGGAAGCATATCCATACTGAATGTTGTGAAACCCTGTTCCGCCCAATTCTTAATTATATCGAAATTAGCAAGCGGATTATAAACTCCTAATATGACAGCTGGTTTTTTAGCCTTGTTAAGATCATCATTAGTTAGCGGGTTTATACTAAGTAAAATATCAGCGTTCTTTAAAATATTTTCTCTAGAACTGATCTCTGCACCCTGATCAGTATAATGTGCATCAGGAGCAAACGCATTTGCACCGCAATTACTTTCAGCTAGTACATTTATGTTATTTTTTTTCAGGACTGAAATATGTTCGGGGATTAATGAAACCCGTGTTTCCGGGGAGGGCTCAAGCAAGATACCAATCGTCATGAATTCTTAAATATTTTTATGATTTGTGTTGCAAAGTAGAAAAATATTTAGCCATCAACAAAGGTGCATTAAAAAAATTACAAATATTTTACTAGAACTTCTTGATTGAGAAGCCTAGAAATTGATGAACATGAATTCATTTAACAAGAATAAAATTTGAGCTTAATAAACTATATTTGCGCCTCAAATGAAGTATATACGTAACTTTTGCATAATTGCTCATATTGATCACGGGAAAAGCACCTTAGCCGACCGTCTTCTGGAGTACACTAATACAATCACGCAGCGCGAATCACAGGCACAACTGCTTGACGATATGGATCTGGAACGTGAACGCGGGATTACTATTAAGAGTCATGCGATCCAAATGGATTATACTCAAGACGGACAAGCCTATGTCCTTAATCTAATAGACACACCAGGTCACGTAGATTTTTCCTATGAAGTTTCACGATCTATTGCTGCCTGTGAGGGTGCATTACTGATTGTTGATGCTTCTCAGGGAATACAAGCCCAGACTATATCAAATTTATACCTCGCACTTGAGCATGATCTAGAGATCATACCAATCTTAAACAAGATGGATCTTCCTGGCGCAATGCCTGAAGAAGTTAAAGACCAAATTATTGAACTGATTGGCTGTAAACGCGAAGAAATTATTCCAGCATCCGGAAAAACCGGGTTAGGAGTAGATAACATCTTAAGAGCAATCATTGAACGTATTCCTGCTCCAAAGGGAAACCCGGATGGGGAATTACAAGCTCTGATATTTGACTCTGTGTTTAATTCATTCAGAGGTATTATTGCATATTATAAAGTTCTTAACGGAGAGATTAGAAAAGGTGATAGGGTAAAATTTGTAGCAACCGACAAGGATTATATCGCCGAAGAAGTTGGCACCTTAAAGCTGACACAGAAACCGAAAGATGTGATTAAAACAGGTGATGTAGGATATATCATATCAGGGATAAAAGAAGCGCGAGAAGTTAAGGTCGGAGATACCATTACTCATAAGGATAAACCAAGTTCAGAACCTATCAAAGGATTTGAGGAAGTAAAGCCAATGGTATTTGCCGGCATCTACCCCGTTGACACTGACGAGTACGAAGAACTTCGTGAAAGTATGCACAAACTGCAACTTAATGATGCTTCTATAGTTTTCGAACCTGAATCTTCAGCAGCTCTGGGATTTGGTTTCCGTTGCGGTTTCTTGGGAATGCTCCATATGGAGATTATTCAGGAGCGACTGGAAAGAGAATTCGATATGACAGTGATTACCACTGTTCCAAATGTATCCTATAAGGCCTTTACTTCGAAAGGAATTGAGATCGATGTACATAACCCTTCTGATCTGCCTGATCCAAGTAAACTTGATCACGTTCAAGAACCTTATATTAAGGCAAATATTATCACTAAATCGGAATTTGTTGGACCTATCATGTCGCTCTGTATTCAGAAACGTGGCACAATTATTAATCAATCTTACTTGACATCCGACCGGGTTGAACTGGTCTTTGAAATGCCTATGGGTGAAATTGTATTCGATTTTTATGACCGATTAAAAACGATTTCAAAAGGATATGCATCTTTTGATTATCATCAAATTGGTTATCGACAGTCTGATCTGGTTCGCTTAGATATCCTCTTAAACAGTGAACCTATTGATGCTCTTTCCTCATTGATTCACCGCACAAACTCCTATAATTTTGGGAAAAAAATCTGCGAAAAACTCCGAGAACTTATACCTCGCCAGCAGTTTGAGATTATTATTCAGGCATCTATCGGAGCGAAAATTATTGCTCGCGAAACTGTAAAGGCCTTACGAAAAGACGTAACCGCAAAATGCTATGGTGGTGATATTTCGAGGAAACG
>JBDNGV010000238.1:0-2523 GCA_041689125.1 Daejeonella sp. | reverse complement strand
ATCCGGTTAAATTAAAATCCTTAGTAATGTCTCTTTTAAAAGACAACAATGCATCCACGTTAGTGAATGTTCTGTTTCCGGCATAAAGCTCAAAGTAATTTCCGTTTCCAGAAAGTTCATACGAATCGTTGTGCATTCTGTTTTCAGTATTCTCGTCAGTTCTATCCATACTTCCACGAACCAAAAACTCAAGCCAACTGTTGAATTTATATTTTGCTTGCACCAAACCAAGCATACGGCGCTTTTGCTCAAAGAAAACCTGTCTATTCATCTTCCAATATGGATTCGACAAAAATATAGAGCCTGGAAGCCAATAGCTTTGTCTGAGATTACCTAAAGGATCAGTGCGTTCGTATTTCTGCATTTCACTCAGCGGAATAGAAGCTGGAGAAAGATAAATACTTCCTGTTACATCATTTCTTTCACCTGTAAACGGTTTATTATCGACATCTTCAACGATGTAACTTAATTTTGTAAAGAATGAAAGTTTGTCTGTAATGTTATTGTCTATTTTTAAATCAAAATTATGCCTGTCCAAAACATGATTTGGTAAAATACCTTTCGCATTGGTATTTCCATACGAAAAATAAGTTTGCATCTTATCCCCGCCTCCACTAATTCCGATGGTATTTGTCAAACTTGAGCCATCACGAAAAAAGTTATTTAAACGATCAGGATCACCTTGCATGGCTATTTGATTACCGTTCCATAAGGTAACAGTTTGTCCGGTCATTCTTGGACCCCAACTGGTTTCAACACTTGAATTATAAACCCCTCCTGCACCTTGTCCATATTCCGACTGTGTTTCAGGTAAAACAAACGGGCGATCAATAGTAGTATTACCGGTGTAATCAACCGTGATCTTACCGGCTTTTCCTTTCTTGGTTGTGATAATGATAGCACCATTTTGTCCCAAACTTCCGTATAGAGCAGCAGCTGAAGCCCCTTTAAGGACAGTCATAGATTCAATGTCATCGCTATTCAACATCCCGATACCATCACCACCGTCTCGACTTCCATGTGTGCCTCCTGTACCTACCTCACGGGTGCCATTATCCATTGGAACACCGTCAATAACATATAAAGGCTGATTATTACCGAATATAGAACGCTGACCACGTAATACAACATTTGAAGAACTACCCGGTCCGGTAGCATTCTTGGTAATAGTAACACCTGCAACTTTACCCTGTAATGAATTGATCAAGTTTGTTTCTTTCGCCTGATTAAGATCAGCTGTTTTAACAGTCTGAGCGGCATAATTTAAAGATTTAGATGACCTTTCGATACCCAGAGCGGTTATTACCACCTCGCCAAGCATTTGTGCATCTTCAAGCAAAGTAATATTAATAGTGGTTCTGCTATTAACAACCACTTCCTGGCTTAGATAACCAATATAGCTAAAAACCAGGACAGCATTATCAGGTGCATTCAAAACAAAGCCTCCCTGAGCGTCGGTAGTGGTTCCAACTGAAGAGCCTTTCACGCGAACACTAACACCCGGCAAAGTCTCTCCTTTAGAATCTACAACTTTACCCCGGATATCTACTAAAAGGAAACTTGTGTTTTTCAGTGCTTTTCTTTCCTTTAAAGATAACTTCTCACTGATAACAATGGTCCTGTTCTCAATACTGTATTCCAAAGGTTGATCATTAAATAGAATTGCCAAAGCTTCCGACAATTCAATATCAACGATCTTTAAGGTTACAGGCTTAGCAGTTTTCAATAGATTCAAGTCATAAAAAAACACGTAACCCGTTTGCTGCTTGATTGTAGAGAAAAACTCCTCCATGGGGACATTTTTACCAGATAAAGTTACTTTTTGTGAATATCCTTTGGAATAGACATTCATTAGTGCAACCATAATTAAAATGAACGTAAGTTTCATAATCCGTCCGATTTGTTTATAAGGCGACTTTTTAGCCAAATTATTAGAAATTTGGTGTTGCTCTGTATGGTCTAATGAGTCTGATTTAATACAGACTTTTGACCGAGTATTGACTAAGCAGTACTCTTTATTTGTTAGAGAATTCATATATTTGTTTGTTTTAATAATAAATAATCTTTGTGCATCAATTTTTATTTAAGCGAAAACAATGACCAGAAGCGCTCCAACGCTTCTGGTTTGTTTTTTATTCATTTGTAGACCTTTATGGCATTACAATAACCTCCCTTCCCTCTAAACGAAAATGAACTTTTGTTTTTTCCAATACTTTAAGTACTTGTAACAGACTTAAATTTCTTTCAATTTCACCTCCAAATCGATAATTAGGAAGATCACCTGCATAAACGATTGACACATCATACCAGCGTTCAATCTGTCTCATCACTGTCTTTATATCTGCTTCTTCAAACTGGAAATAACCTTCTTTCCAGGCAACGGCTTCATTGGTATTTTTCATATTGATTATTTCAATACGTTCACTCAACTTAGATTGTTCGCCGGGTCTGAGCAATTGAGATATATTGGTTCGCAAATCAGATACTCTTACACTACCCTCTAGCAAAGTTGTATTTACACTT
>JBDNGV010000237.1:0-8647 GCA_041689125.1 Daejeonella sp. | reverse complement strand
ATAGCATAAAAATTATTACCGATATTAACCAAAAATGTCAAACCTTTACCAATAATCTATCCAACAATTAGGGGGTTAAGAGAGCCCTTTGTTGAATAGCATAAAAATTATTACCGATATCAACCAAAAATGTCAAATCTTAACCAATAATCTATCCAACAATAAGGGGGTTAAGACATGATAAATCACAGTTATGAAAAATAATAAAACAGCAATTTTTCGAAATACATGGCTGGTAGCGGTGTTGATAGCCTGCGGTGTGTTAATGAATGCAGTCGTCGGGTTTGGTCAGACCAAAAAGACCTTACCCAATATTGTTTACATACTGGCCGATGACCTTGGATTTGGAGATGTTTCAATTTATAATCCCTCAGGTAAAATCAATACTCCGCATATTGATGGTCTCGCAAAAGAAGGGATGCGCTTTACGGATGCGCATACTACTTCCTCGGTTTGTACGCCCTCCCGTTACTCCATTCTTACCGGCCGCTACCCATGGCGCAGCAGACTCCCCAAAGGTGTTTTGCGTGGCTATAGCCGCACGCTGATTGAAGAAAGGCTTCCTACCATCGGTACAATGTTACAGGCAAGTTCTTACCGCACTGCAGTTGTTGGTAAATGGCACCTTGGCCTCGACTGGGTTCCGAAGGATGCATTTAAAGATTCGCTTAAGCCAGAAATCAACCCCGACAATTTATACGGCATCACCAACGAGATGAACCCTGCTCAGATTGATTTTACCAAAGCACCGGTTCATGGACCCAAAACCCAGGGTTTTGATTATTCATTTATCTTACCCGCCTCGCTGGATATGCCACCTTATTGTTACCTGGAGAATGATGCCTTAACGGAGCAATTAACCGGCTACACCAAGGGGAATAAATTAGAGTCTGGTTATACAGGTCCTTTCTGGCGAGAAGGAGCTATGTCGCCTTCCTTTGAGTTCTCTAAAGTTTTGCCCACATTCACAGGTAAGGCAACCGACTTTATAAAAAAGCAGGCCGGCTCAAAAGATCCATTCTTTCTTTATTTTCCAATGCCTGCACCACATACGCCCTGGTTGCCAACGGCCGCCTACATTGGTAGATCAAACGCAGGTGAATACGGCGATTATGTAATGATGGTAGATGATGCCGTGGGTCAGATTTTAAAAACATTGGATAGCATGGGTTTTTCTAAAAACACGATGGTAATATTTACCAGTGACAATGGTCCTTATTGGCGGGAGAACTTTGTCGAGCAATTTGATCACCATGCAGCGGGTCCATATCGTGGTATGAAGGGAGATGTTTTTGAAGGCGGGCACCGGGTTCCGTTTATCGTAAGATATCCGGGTAAAGTAAAACCAGGCACCAGCAGTACTGCAACTACGACATTGGCAAACCTGATGTCTACCTGCGCTGAATTAGTAGGCAATCATTCTACCAAATTTCAACCGGAAGACAGCTATTCAATTCTTCCCATACTCACTGGTAAGTCAACAAAAATTGCAGACCAGCCAGCCATTGTAAATATATCTTCCAAGGGGTTTTTAAACATACGGAAAGGCTCATGGAAATTAATTCCACATCTTGGGTCCGGCGGTTTTACAGTTCCTGTTGAAGTGAAACCAAAGCCGGGTGAAGCAATCGGACAATTATATAATCTTGAGACTGATATGCATGAAGATAACAATTTATATGATCTGTATCCCGAAAAAGTAAAAGAGCTGAATGATTTACTGAAAAAAATACAGCAGTCAACAACAAGAACATCCGGTGAATAATAAATAGCGTATGAAAAAGTCATTTACTATAGATTTTAAAATCCATCCCAAAGGATATTTTTTGTCAGCAACGATTTGTTTGATGGTGCTCGTTGTGTGTACTTTTTTTGCCATCACTGCAGCCACCCCATCCTTACCTCCAAAGGAAGCGAAACGTCCCAATATTATTTTCATTATGGCGGATGATATGGGGTATTCAGATATTGGTTGCTATGGAGGAGAAATCAATACACCCAATATTGACAAGCTGGCTAGAAATGGTATCAAGGTTAAAAATTTTTACAATAACGCCCGGTGTTGTCCAACAAGATCTTCCTTGTTAACCGGCCAATACCCGCACACAGTTGGCATGGGACAGATGGTAACCATGCCAACCGCAAAAATAAAGCCCGGTAGTTATCAGGGTTTTTTAAATGAACGTTATCCAACAATTGCCGAGGACTTAAAAGCTGCAGGTTACAGTACCTACATGACTGGTAAATGGCATGTAGGCGAGCGGCCGGAGCATTGGCCACTCAAACGAGGATTTGAACACTATTTTGGATTAATCTCCGGCGCCAGTAGTTACTATGAAATCGTACCACAGGAGTTGGGTAAACGTCGTGTAATACTGGATGATAAGGACTTTGCTATTCCTGAAACAGGATTTTACATGACGGATGCTTTTACCGATCATGCCATTCAATACCTGGATGACCAGCAAGTGAACCAACCTATCAAACCATTCTTTTTGTATGTAGCCTATACCGCTCCGCACTTTCCATTGCATGCCTTGGAAGAGGATGTTGCCAAATACGAAAAGCTGTATTTGCAAGGCTGGGACATAACCCGTGAAAAGCGTTATCAGAAGATGCTGCAACTTGGGTTAATTGATAAACGATATCAAATGACACCAAGGCCTGCCAATATTCCTGCGTGGAAAAATGCAACCGATAAAAAAACATGGGTTCGTAAAATGGCGGTGTATGCAGCCATGGTAGATCGCATGGACCAGAATATTGGACGACTGATTGCCACTCTCAAAAAAAATGGTCAGTACGAAAATACCCTGATTGTATTTTTGTCTGATAACGGCGGCAGCCCGGAAAATGTAAGCGGTCGCAATTTCAATGATGCTACCAAGAAGATAGGAGAACGTGGTTCCTATATTGCCTACGATGTTCCATGGGCGAATGTATCCAATACGCCTTTCAAAAAATATAAAAGTTTCTTGCATGAAGGCGGTATGATCACCCCCTGCATCATCCAGTGGCCTGCCGGAATAAAGCCCGCTAAAGGCTACTCCAACCAGGTAGGTCATGTAATTGATCTGCTGCCAACAGCACTTGAACTGGCTGGCGTTCCGGCAGATAATCTTCCGGGTGAAAGCCTCGGTTATTTATGGAACGGAAAAAAATCAGCTGCTAAAACTTACTATTGGGAGCATCAGGGCAACCAGGCCATTCGCAACCAAAACTGGAAATTGGTAAAAGACCTGGAAGACCCTTCCTGGGAATTGTATAACCTCGCTACTGATCCATGCGAAACCAATAACCTGGCAGGCACCATGACCGGTCTCGTAAATAAATTAAGTGCTGAATATGCGGTATGGGCTAAGAAAATGGATGTGAAACCTGTATCCGCTAAACCGGAATAAATAAGAAAATGAAAAAAGTATTTGCAGTAATAGTATGGATGTATTTCGTTGGTACTGTGGGTGCACAATCGAAAAAGACAAGCTATCTTCCAAAGTTTGCAGCCGTCGGTTGTAAATCTTCGAGTCGCAATGGACAGGTACTATTGGTTTTCCAAAAACCGGTGGATGTGTTTATTGAAAAGCAAAATAACGTTCTTAAAATGACAGTGACAGATGGCTCCAAAAAGATGAAACCCTTGACCAATAAATTATAAAGGATGAGTCGTTGAAGTGCACATGGCGCTTCCATGCCGGATTAAAATATTAAACGGTTACCAATGAAAAAAAATGGTTTATTTTTTTTATGTGTTTGTTTAGTAAACACTTTGTTTGCACAGGTTAATAATGTAGAGCGCTCTGCGGATAAAATTTATTTGGATTCTAAAGAACAGCACAAGGGCCAATTCACCTGGACAATGAAAAAGGCCGGGGATTTATCGGCTGGTGCTGCTTTGATATCTTCGGCTGATTATAAAGAGCAAGACTGGTTGCCGGCAATTGTTCCCGGAACGGTGTTGAATTCTCTGGTGTACAATAAAGTGTATCCCGAACCTTACTATGGAATCAATAATAAATTGAACAATAATATCATTCCGGATATTGCCGTTGTTGGGCGTGAATTTTATACCTATTGGTTTCGTACAACTTTTACAATTCCGAATAATTATAAAGATAAAAATATATGGCTGCAAATTGACGGCATCAATTATCGGGCAGAGATTTGGGTGAATGGAAATCTCTTGTCCACGGTTTCCGGTATGTTTCAGCGAGACTATATCGACATCACCGATTTCGCCAAATTAGGAGAGCAGAATGGGTTGGCAATAAAGGTATATCCGGTGGATGTGCCAGGTACCAATAAAGCAAAACCATGGCGGGCAAGAGGTGAAAACAGGAATGGCGGTGATGGTAATATGGGATTGAATACATCCATGCTAATGTCAGTTGGCTGGGACTTTACTTTTAAAGATGGTATCCGTGACCGGAACACCGGAATATGGAAAAGCATTGCATTGTATTCCACTAATAAAGTTGCACTCCGGCACCCATTTGTAAAATCAGTTTTATCAAAACCAGCGTTTAACCAGGCCGATGAAACGGTATCGGTTGAACTGGTAAACGCTGCTATTAAAACACTTAAATGTGTAGTGAAGGGCGAGATTGTGGGGGAAGGAATACAGTTTGAAAAAAATGTAGACCTAGTCAGAGGGGAGGAGAAGGAAGTGGTATTTTCTGCAAAAGAATTTCCACAATTGCAAATTAAAAATCCCCGGCTTTGGTGGCCCGTCTTCAAAGGCAAGCCTGCAATGTATGAGGTGAAATTAAAAGTTCTGATAGATGGTGTAATCGTAGATTCTGTCAACACCCGCTTTGGTATCCGGGATATAAAAGCCGATAGAAATACACCGGATAGTTCCAAAACATTTTATGTAAACGGACGAAAAATATTTATCCGTGGGTCCAACTGGATACCTGAAGCCATGCTGCGCAATTCGGATGAAAGAATGTATGCAGAGTTGCGTTACACCCAACAATCGGGCATCAACCTGCTTCGCTTATGGGGCGGAGGTATTGCAGAGTCCGACTACTTTTACCAGCTCTGCGATGAGATGGGAATTCTTGTATGGCAGGAGTTTTGGCTAACGGGTGATACCAAACATCCGCACGATAAAAATTTATATTTTAACAACCTGGAGTCTGTAGTAAAACGAATCCGCAATCATCCTTCCGTTACGTTTTATGTGGCTTCCAACGAAAGCACTGAAGTTTCCGGTACAAAAGAATTGCTACAAAAGCTGGATGCTACAAGACCTTACCAAATGCAATCGGAAACCGATGGCGTGCATGATGGTAGTCCTTACCAGCAAATGAATCCAATGCAGCATTATGAAAATACGGCATCAGACCGCGGCAGCAGGGTAGATGGTTTTAATCCCGAATATGGCGCCCCCTCTTTGCCAACTGTAGAAGTGCTAAGAGAAATGATGGCTGAGAAAGACCTGTGGCCCATCAATAAGGAAGTATGGGATTATCTCGATGGCGGAGCCTTCCACGGAATGACCGGAAAGTACAGGGACCTGGTGAATAATTATGGGCCATCCAACTCAATTGATGCGTTTGCACAAAAGGCGCAACTGCTTGGTGCAATGAATTCCAAGTCTATCTGGGAGGTTTGGAACTATAACAAATTTGGATACGGTGACCGGTATGCATCCGGCTTATTATTCTGGTATCACAATTCACCCACAAGACAGGTATGTGGCAGAATGTGGGACTGGTCACTGGAACCAACGGCCTCCTTGTATCATACCCAAAATGCATTGGAACCATTGCATCCGCAGTTTGATTATTTAAAAAATACAGTCTCGGTTTACAACGATTATTTCCAATCCTTTACCAACTATAAATTGACTGCCGAGGTATATGATTTAAACAGCAGGAGAGTGGGCACTTACTCAAAAACATTGAATGTAATTCCGGCAGATGCGGTGTTGAACGATGCATTGAAAATTGATTTTAGCGCCAGTATCACCCCGGTACATTTTATCAAACTATTGTTGGTAGATGAAAATAAAAAAGTAGTGGGCAGTAATTTTTACTGGCGCTCTACGGATAAATATTTAGGCAAGACTACTTTGTCAGGACCTGCTGCTGCAGGTTTTGAACCACTGTCTGCAATGAACAAAACGACCCTCAGTACAAAGTCGTCCATTGTTAAAAAAGAAGACAAATTTTTTATTGAACTCGAACTAAAAAATAATTCCAAAGTGATTGCATTTTTTACCCAGCTTCAATTATTGGATGATCAACAGAAGCCGGTTCGTCCATCATTTTACACTGATAATTTTTGCTCTCTCTTGCCGGGAGAAAGTAAACACATACAGATTGAAACAAGCGTTCAGAACTTAAGTGGAGCAAACAATACCGTCATTGTAAAAGGATTCAATGTGTTACCAACCATCATTCAAATTAATAAAATTAAGGGCTATGAAAAGTAAACTGCTGTTGTTGTTTTTATTGGTGTACGCCCTCTCTGCTGATTGCCAGTTGAAGGAGCAGGTGATTACTGCCAATGGAGCAGTGGCCGATGGAGAAACCAATAATGCCGTTGTCATTCAAAAGCTGATAGATAAAGCTGCAGCCGCTGGTGGAGGGAGAGTGATTATTCCTCCAGGTAATTTTATGTCGGGACCGGTGTTTTTAAAATCAGGTGTGGAGCTGCACCTGCAATTGGGCGCACGTTTGCTGGGCCCAACCAATCGTGCTGATTATGGAAATGAACCCGGCAGGCCTGCGATTGTATCCGCAAAAAATCAAACCAATGTTTCCATTAGTGGCAAAGGCATTATTGATGGTCAGGGGCAGGAGCTGATGCTGGATATTTTTAAAAAACTACGGAGTGGCGAAATGAAACAGGACTCAATTTGGTTGTATAAGCGACCCGGGGGAAGAACGATGAATCTTACATTTACTTCCTGCACCAATGTAAGGGTATCCGGCATTACATTAAAAAATTCATCAGACTGGGTACAGGATTATGTGGAGTGCAATGGGGTAATCATTGATAGTATTACGGTGCAAAGTACCGCCTACTGGAACAATGATGGACTAGACATTACCGATTGTAAAAATGTTCGCATCACCAATTGTTTTATCAATGCAGCAGATGATGCACTTTGTTTTAAATCCAATAACCCCACCAGCTCCTGCGAAAATGTTTTTGTAGACAACTGCACGTTAAGGTCCAGCGCCAACGGTTTGAAATTTGGCACCGCCAATGCCGGAGGCTTTCGGAATTTCAAAATTACTAACCTAACCATTTTCGATACCTATCGTTCTGCAATTGCGCTTGAATCGGTGGATGGCGGTTTTATGGACAATATTGACATCCGGAATGTAACTGCAAAAAATACCGGTAATGCAATTTTTATTCGTCGTGGTCACCGGAATACAAATGGAAAGGTAGGAACACTAAAAGGGATTTACATTGCAGACGTAAAAGTGGAAACACCATTACTAAAGCCTGACCAGGGATACCCCATCGAAGGACCCCCGGATCATCTTCGACCCGGTTTTGATAAGATGCCCGTTCGTCCGTCGAGCTTCCATATTTACGGTCATCCGTTCCTGCCGTATAACCTCATACCTTCTTCAATTGTTGGATTGCCCGGCTATCCCGTGGAGGATGTTACCCTCGAAAATATAGAGATTAGTTATGGCGGAAGGGCCAATAAAGAAATTGCTCATATTCCACTTGATAAAATTACCGGTATACCTGAAAATGCAACCAACTATCCGGATTTTTCAATGTTTGGTGAGTTGCCATCCTGGGGCTTTTATGTTCGCCATGCTGCAGGGATAAAAATGAAAAATGTAAAAGTAAGTTATGTGGAAGCTGACTTTCGTCCGGCGTTTGTATTTGATGATGTAAAAGGAATTGAGTTGATGGATGTTACCATTCCTGCAGCAATAGAAATGCCGGTGATACTTTTCAATAACACAACGGGAATCGCCACTAAAAATCTTAAGTTGCCTGTTGCTGAAATCAAGGCCATTTTAAATACAAATTATAGATAGCAAAAAGTTCATTATAATTGATGTGTAAGTGCTACTATATTTTTTTGCGGGTTTTAATGGCTACGTTTTTGCCAATTGGGATCCATGGCACTTTCGGGCAAAGTGTTCCTGCTTTCCGCAATGAGCAGTTGCCTCAACAGGAACGCATCAACGATTTGTTATCATTGCTTACCATCGAAGAAAAAGTTGGTTTACTCATTGCCAGTTAACCTGGTATACCGAGGCTTGGCATCGATAAATATTACCATGGTAATGAAGCCTTGCATGGCGTTGTTCGTCCGGGAAAGTTCACCGTTTTTCCACAAGCCATTGCCCTCGCTGGCATGTGGAATCCGGAACTGATGTATGCCGTTGCCACTGCCATTTCAGACGAAGCAAGGGCACGTTGGAATGAACTGGATCAGGGAAAAAAACAAACCTTAAAATTTAATTACCTGCTGAGTTTTTGGTCACCCACCATCAACATGGCCCGGGATCCACGCTGGGGGTGTATAGTCCTGAAATAGGTTGACTCCAAAAAAGTGGATAAGTCAACTAAAAACAGGACAAAAAATGAGTAAAAAACAAAGCTCACAACGTAATGAGCCACAACAATTATTCTACACAGAAGCATTCAAACAAAAAATCGT
>JBDNGV010000236.1:0-6160 GCA_041689125.1 Daejeonella sp. | reverse complement strand
GAAATCCTTAATTCTGAACATTATTATTTCAAGCCATCAACAGATAATGGTTATGAGGCCATTGGCATGGCAATTTTCTCAAAATTCCCAATAGTGAATCGAGGAAACATACAGTTTGCCAAAAAAATGAATTGGAATGAGGCAATTTGGGCAGATCTGAAGAAAGGTGATCAGACTTTCAGGGTTTATAATGTACATTTCCAATCAATCAGTTTTCAACCGGAAGATTATAGATATCTGCAAAAAGTGCGGAAGGAGATTGATACTGATGTTGAATCGTCGAAAAAGATTGGCAGCCGACTAAAACGGGCTTTCATTAAACGCGGAAATCAGGTAAAAATGGTAAAAAGTCATGCCGACTCCTGCACGATCCCGTATATAATTGCCGGTGATTTTAATGATACCCCAATTTCTTACACAGTAAAAACTATCTCTTCAGGGATGAATAACAGCTTTCGTGAGAAAGGTAGCGGATTTGGTGTAACTTATAATGGTGCGTTCCCAAATTTTCAGATTGACTATATCTTCACCTCTCCTGAGTTCAGTGTTAAGAATTATCTGATCATTGACAAGAAACTATCCGATCATTTCCCTATCAGAACTGATTTGGAATTAAAATAAAAGCATTAAATATCCCCGAAAAATCGATTTTCAATTTTTAAGTTTGCAGCATGGATAGTAACCTAGTCATATACAATACCCTTTCAAGAACCAAAGAAAAGTTTGAGCCGCTGCATCCGCCACTTGTTGGTCTTTATGTTTGCGGTCCGACAGTTTACAGTGATGTTCATTTAGGGAACTGCCGGACTTTTGTAATGTTCGACCTGATTTACCGTTACCTGCTACATTTAGGTTATAAAGTGAGGTATGTACGCAACATCACAGATGCAGGACATCTGGAAGGCGATATGGATGAAGGTGATGATAAATTTGCAAAGAAAGCTAGACTTGAACAGCTTGAGCCGATGGAAATCGTTCAAAAATACACCCTGGGTTTTCATGAAGTATTGAGACTTTTTAATGCATTGCCTCCTGGGATTGAACCAACTGCAACCGGTCATATCATTGAACAAATTGAAATGGTACAGCAGATCCTGAAAAACGGCTATGCTTATGAAATAAATGGTACAGTCTATTTCGATGTAGAAAAATATTGTAAAGAGTTTAATTACACTATTCTAACTAATAGGCAGTTAGACGACCTTTTAGAAAATACCCGGGAACTGGGTGGTCAGAATGAAAAACGTGGGCGCCTTGATTTTGCTTTATGGATTAAGGCTAAGCCTGAGCATATTATGCAATGGCCCTCTCCATGGGGTACTGGTTTTCCAGGATGGCATATTGAATGTTCTGCGATGAGCAATAAATACCTTGGTAATAGTTTTGATATTCATGGCGGTGGAATGGATCTTGCCGCTACCCACCATACCAATGAGATTGCACAATCACAGGCATGTAATCATGTTCAGCCTGCCAAATACTGGATACATACCAATATGCTGACTGTAAACGGCACAAGAATGTCGAAGAGCAAAGGGAATGGCTTTTTGCCTCATGAACTTTTTACCGGGAGTCATGAACTGCTCTCAAGAGGTTATTCGCCAATGTCTGTGCGGTTTTTTATGCTTCAGGCACATTACAGGAGTACGCTTGATTTTTCGAATGAATCGCTAAAAGCTTCTGATAAAGGATTTAAACGTCTGATTAATGCATACGGACTGCTTAATAAGTTAAACCCTTCTGATAAGTCTGATATTGATTTAAAAAGTCTTAAAGAACGATGTAATGCTGCAATGAATGATGATTTTAACAGTCCGGTGTTGATTGCCGAACTTTTTGAAGCCGTTCATATCATCAACAGTATCTACGATGGCAAAACTGCATCAACTGCAGCTGATATTGAAGCTTTGAAAAAGCTGATGGAAGATTTTGTTATCGGCGTTTTAGGGTTGAAAGAAGAAAGCAATCAAACAGATGATGTTGGGAAATTGCTCGATTTTATTATCAATCTGCGTTCTGAAGCGAAAGTGAATAAGGATTATGCAACTTCTGATAAGATTCGGATTGGATTAAACTCAATCGGAATAAAGTTAAAGGATAACAAGGAAGGTACTACTTGGAATAAGATTTGAACCAACCCATAACGGATTGCATTTTGAAATTCTATTAAAAATCTTTTAAAAAATTAGTAATAATATCCCTTCAAGATTATTATGGAATATTTTTATGCTAAACATCCTAGTCAAGACAATAAGACCAAATGAATCGATTTTCAATATTATACGTCCTGCTGATTTTTATTTCATTCAATAGTTTTGGACAGGAAAGCAATGGAAGAGTAAGCTCGCTTGTAGCAGCAGAAAATTACTTCTCAGCTAACGCCAAAAAAAATGGGTCGAGGGAGGCTTTTTTGAAAGTTTCAGATGATGAAACATTAGTTTTCCGTCCGGGTCCAATAAAAGTTAAAGATTTTTACGGAAAGGGAACAATAGATGGACCCGGTCAGTTGAGTTGGGAACCGGTTTATGCTAAAATATCACAAAGCGGCGATTGGGGATTCACCACAGGGCCATATACCTTTTTAAACAGAACAAATACTGAACCATCTTACGGTCAATATCTTTCGATATGGAAAACAGATTTTAAAGGTGTTTGGAAATTAGCACTTAATCTGGGAATTTCACATCAGAAACCTCTTATTGAACCTAAATTAAATTTTACAGACCCTAAAAATATTAAATTCTTTAAGCAAATCTCCCTTGCCAGATTAAAGCAAAGGGAAGAGATAGTCAAAACAACAGATAAACTGTATTCTAATACTCTGATGAAAGACCAGGCTCTTGCCCATGATGTATTTCTAGCAGACAATGCCCGACTTTTATTCCCGGGTGAAGAGCCAATTATTGGAAAAGCAAGGATCCATAATTTTGTCGGCAAAAATCAAATCAGTATTGAATCTGAGTCAATCCGTGCTGATCGCGCACTGGGGAGCGATCTAGCTTACTCCTATGGCATTGCCTATATCACAAGGGAAAAAGAAATCACAAAATACCATTATGTCCGGATATGGGAATCACAGGAAGAACGTAAATGGAATGTGGTTTTGGAGATATATACGCCGGAGGAGAGTTGAGAATTGGACAGAATCATTCCTCCAAAAGAGTATAAGCATGATTTGTCAGGAAACACAATTTTAACAGGACAGTAATGGTGGAGAATTCACAATTGAGAAAACTTGAATATTACAGTGAACCACTACATTCCTAACAACAGACAACTATAACTAACCAACTAAAACCTAACCAACTAACAACTAAAACCTAACCAACCAACCCATGAGCGCAAGTCCCCACAATTACCGCAATCTTCTTGAAGCTGTAAATGGCCTTCGCGAGAGAGGCTATACCTATGAGTTTAACTATGAAGACGCCTGTCTTTACTGTGAGAAAATAAGTGAGAAATTCCAACCCAGTGATTTAAAGATTACAGAGTACTATCGTTTTGAAGGAATGAGCGACCCTGAAGATAGTTCAGTGATCTACGCAATACAAAGCAAGCATGGCGACCACAAAGGTGTTATGATAGATGCTTATGGTGCCTATTCAGATGAGCATAAGGCCGCCTTCATTTCTAGTATTGAAGTAATTGATTAGAGTAGGTTACTGATAATCATTTCGGTGCTGATGCCTTCAGCTTCGGCCTTATAATTCTTTACAATCCGGTGCCTGAGTATTGATTCGGCAACAGCCATAACATCCTCTTTATCCGGAGAATACTTACCGCTTATGGCTGCATGACATTTAGCCCCGAGGACAAGGAATTGAGAAGCTCTTGGTCCAGCACCCCAGCTTAAGAATTTATTAACCTCATCGGTAGCAGAAGCTGTTCCAGGACGAGTTCTTGTCGCAAGTGATACTGCATATTCAAGCACATTGTCTGTTATCGGGATATTTCTGACCAGTTGCTGAAAATAGCTGATCTCCTGAGCGTTCAATATTTTTTTCAACTCCACATTCCGATTAGTTGTAGTATTTCTTACCACTTGAAGCTCTTCCTGAAATGAAGGATAGGTTAAAAACACATTGAACATAAAACGATCCAATTGTGCTTCAGGTAATGGATAAGTTCCTTCTTGCTCAATCGGATTTTGGGTAGCTAAAACAAAGAATGGCTGCGGTAAGCGATGTGTTTGTCCGCCAACCGTTACTACTTTTTCCTGCATAGCCTCCAAAAGAGCTGCCTGAGTTTTAGGTGGTGTTCTATTGATCTCATCAGCTAGAATGATATTGGAAAAAATCGGTCCGCGAATAAATTTAAAAGTACGGTCTTCACCAAGAATCTCTGATCCGATAATGTCCGAAGGCATCAGATCGGGGGTAAACTGAATCCGGTTATAAGTTAAATCTAGAACCTGCGCAACTGTTTGTACTAGGAGTGTTTTCGCAAGTCCGGGGACCCCTACCAGCAAACAATGCCCATTGCTAAAAATAGAGATGAGTACCGATTTTACGACATCATCCTGACCAACAATAACCTGCGATATTTCTTCCCTAATCCTCTTATAATAGAGGTGTAAGGCATCCACGGCTTCTACATCAGACTGATATAATTCCATCTTCTAATTTTTTGCAGTTGTCCAGCCAGAAAGCTCAGGGCAGATCTGAAATTCAGCGTCAATTTTTATAAACGATATTTTACGGCGTTTTTCAAACCATTCACTGACTGTTCGGTTGTTCTTATCTTCAAAGGCAACTTCCTTTATCTTCGGATAATCCTGGCCAAGGTTTGCTTGGTGTGGACCGGTCTTTGATTTAAGGCTTAAAAACCGATAGCCTGTCTTTCCGTCAGCTTGGGTGAATATCGCTGGTTTAGAAATACTACCCACTTTCATGGTATCTACCGTTAAGAATACCTGAGGATCAAGTTTATCGGTTGGTATAAATGTAGTACGGCTTTGAACATTATCCGCATTTAACATCATACCACCGTTATATTTAGTTTCATTATTATCAGAGTATAGCGATGCTCCAGCTCCGAAATCAAGCTTCTTATTCGTTACCAGTTGGTAAATACTGTCTATATGCACCTTCGCTCTATCCAGACTTGCAGGTGATGGTTCAGTTTTGATCAGAATATGCCTCACATTTACCTGCTCTCCACGCCTTTCAATAACTTGAAGCACATGGAATCCAAATTCAGTTTCAATTACCTGAGATAGTTCACCAGCTTTCAGTTTAAAAGCTGTGGCTGCAAACTCTTTCACTAAGCTGCTTCTATCCATAAATCCTAAGTCACCACCCTCCCTAGCAGAACCCAGATCCTGGGAATACAATTTGGCAAGGGTAGCAAAATCTTCTCCATTTTTAATTCTCAATCGTAAAACTTCTACTTTATCGTGAAAAGATTCCTTCTCTAATTTATTTAGCTTTGGAAACTCCACAATTTCTGCTATTTCCACTTCAGTGTTAAAGAAAGGCAAACTGTCTTTCGGAATTAAATCAAAATAACGCTTTACATCCAATGGGGTAACTGCTACATTCTCCGTAATCTTTGCCTGCATTTTCTGTGCAACCAACATTTCTCTAATATCCGGCCTGATTTCATCCTTATATTGGATCAAAGAGCGACCTAGAAATTCTTCAAGGCGTTCTTGTCCACCGGCACGACCAGTCATTGAACGTAAACGTCTCTCAATCTCACCATCAATCTGATCTTCTGTTACTGTAACCGAATCGATAATTGCCTGCTGACCGAGAATTTTCTGTGAAAGTAATCCCTGCAGAATACTGCATTTCACATTTGGATTCGGAGGATTTCCCTGAGCCAGGTATTGAGAATATTGCAACTCAATTTCTGATTGTAAAATAATTGAACTTCCAACTACCGCTGCAACTTTATCAAGGGATTTTTTCTTATTCTGTGCATATAGCTGCACAAGGCTCACAAATAATAGTATAGTTAATATCCCTAAGGTCTTTCTCATTTCTGATTTTCTTCTTTTTCTTGCGATGTAAGCCCGCAAAATATCATATTACTAACAATTCAATCACTATAAAAAACATGAGCCTCACAACAGAGACTCTATAAAAACTGAATTCTGCAAAATTATCAGATATTATTCATAAATCAATGATTTAAATGAATCAGTATTGAATATTCT
>JBDNGV010000235.1:0-2631 GCA_041689125.1 Daejeonella sp. | reverse complement strand
CCTAAAATGGCAAATGGAATGATGAAGCGATTATTGGTCATGATATTTCTAAACGATTATTAATGAACAACACAAGCAAATTTTATACCAGATTAAAGCGGAAAGGTAAAAGCGGAAAGGTAAAAGCGGAAAGGTAAAAGCGGAAAGATAAAAGCGGAAAGGTAAAAGCTGAAAGGTATCTCATATCTCATATCTCCCATCTCATATCTCATATCTCACATCCCCTACAGCATCCCCCCATCAACAGGAATCACCTGACCAGTAATGTAAGAACTCATATCAGAGCCCAGAAAGACACAGAGATTTGCCACATCTTCAGTTTCACCGGCACGCTTCAAAGGAATAGCCTGAGCCCATCCTTCTACTACTTTCGGATCGAGAACTTCGGTCATTTCGGTTCTGATGAAACCCGGAGCTACCACATTTGAACGAATATTTCTTGAGCCAAGTTCTTTGGCAACCGATTTAGAGAATCCAATAATGCCCGCCTTGGAAGCTGCATAATTTGCCTGCCCGGCATTTCCCTGTACCCCTACCACAGAGCTCATATTTATGAAAACTCCCTTACGGTTCTTCATCATAATTTTAGATGCTGCCTTGGTTACGTTAAAAACAGATTTAAGGTTGACAGTTAAAACTTCATCCCAGTTTTCCTCTGTCATACGCATCAATAAACCATCTTTGGTAATACCTGCATTATTAACTACAATATCCAGACTTCCAAAATCAGCAACAATATCGCTGATCAATTTCTCTACTTCGTTAAATTTTGAGGCATCTGAACGATATCCCTTAATTTTGGTACCAAAGCTTTGCAACTCATTTTCTAAAGCCTCACCCTTCTCTACAGAAGAAAGATAGGTAAATGCTACATCAGCACCATGCTCAGCGAATTTTTCGGCGATCTTACGACCAATTCCTTTGGAAGCGCCGGTTATTAATGCTATTTTTCCTTCAAGTAATTTCATAATGAATTTTAAATCGTGAAATTAGGACTTTTCTTAAAAAAAAGTACAATTTTAAGAAAATGACTACTGAAATAGCTTTTATGGTTTAATTATTTACCTGAGATTCTATATAAAATCTTGCTGGGCTATTTTGAATTGAATAATCTTCATTTGTTTTAGAAAGCAAGGTCTATGCTTCTTCGGTCGCGCCTTCCCGTGTTCTGCCGTATTTTTTGCAGCAGATTTAAAAGATATCATGAAATTCAATTGCAAAAAGATACAGCTGCCACCCGGGTTTATTTCAAATGGCTATGGTTCTTTTGTCGGGCTGCTCTTCCCAATGAAATGCCGCTTTGGGTAAAATAAACCTTGCCGCAGGAGGTAGCTTCCGGCTGCTGGTAATTTGAAACGGAACGCTATTTCTTGCCGGAACTAACCGAAGGAAAGGGCTGAACCGATCTATATTATACAGGTATTGCTTTCAATAATCAAATTAATTGGCTCCAGAGCCTTACCAGACGAATTTTAACCGTATTAGTTTAACCTTCCCTATATCGAATGTTATTAAGAAAAGAGGGTATCATCCCCATTGCTTATGCAACATAGAAGCCGATAGGACTGCTTCCTCATAATCACCAACATAAATTTCCCGATACACCTGCATAACTGAAGGCAGAAAGGGTAATCCTTTGTTATTACTTGGTTTATATCAAACGCGGACTAAACACGAACTAAACGCAGACTAAACACTATACTTATCTCTGTTTCCTACACGTTTAGTAACCGTTTCCTACGGCTTTAATTCTCAGCTATATTGAAGCAGGTAATAAACCTTCCTAAAGGTAGTAAATTGCTGTATTGAAAGATGTTAGAATTTAGATCGCAAGGTTGGAAAATCATTAAAAGAGATTCCCTTGAAAAAAGAAATCCCCGTGTAAATTACTCAAGAGATGCGCGAGGCATCAAAATCTTCTGAAGAGATGAACTTCATTGAAAGAGAATTCACGCAATGACGGGAATTTTTCGGGGTTAATTTCTCACCTTCAAAAACATGCCCTAAATGTCCTCCGCAATTTTGGCAAATAATCTCTATTCGGTGCCCATCTTTATCAACCACTTTTTTAACAGCACCCTCGATCTCATCATCAAAACTTGGCCAGCCACAGTGTGAATCAAATTTATCCTCAGATCGATACAAAGGAGCATTACACTGCCTGCAGCAGTAAACTCCTGTTTTCTTATTTTCGAGATATTCTCCTGAATAAGACCTCTCTGTACCTTTATGCAGAATGATATATTCCTCCTCGGGACTTAGCTTATTATAATCCATTTTTGGTATTTAATCACAAATATAAGGTGAGATAACCTAAAAATTCAACTCATTATCTGTTATGACAAATCAGATACAATGTCAGATTGCTAATCAATTGTTGTATAGCTTTTTGGGCAGAGCATATCTGATCTCCAAATTACCAACGCCTTTTGAAAAGATGCCGATCTCTTTTGCAGCTGCCTGCGACAGATCAATGATAAAATACTTGCTATGAGGGCCGCGATCATTAACTCTGACTATTACAGTGAGACCGTTAACAACATTGGTCACGGTGACTATTGTTCCAAATGGAAGGCTCAAATGAGCTGCAGTCATTTTATTATTGCTAAATACTTCCCCATTGGCAGTTCT
>JBDNGV010000234.1:0-10140 GCA_041689125.1 Daejeonella sp. | reverse complement strand
TTCTGTAGAAATAAGCCCATTTGTTGCTACCATTTCCCTTCGTTCAATACTGTTATTTCCGCCAGAAAAATCGCACACCTGCCCTCCTGCTTCCCTTACTAAAACGATTCCTGCAGCAACATCGTATGAATTAAGATTAAACTCAAAATACCCATCAAATCTTCCGCAGGCTACGTAGGCAAGATCAATGGCAGCCGACCCAATTCTTCTAACACCATGGCATCGCTGCATCAATTCTTTCAAAACGGCCAGATATGCATCAAGTTTACCAAATTCATAATAAGGGAAGCCGGTAGCAAGTAGAGTATTTTCAATCTGGGATGCCTTTGAAACCACAATTCGTTTATTATTGAGGTATGCGCCACCATTTTTCCAAGCAGAAAAGCACTCATCTCTGTTTATCTCATAAACCACACCCAGAATGAGTTCATTACCACATTGAAGGGCTATACTGATAGAATAAGTTGGAAGTCCGTGTATAAAGTTCGTAGTACCGTCGAGCGGGTCAATGATCCAATTATACTTTTCACCAGTTACAGTAGTAGTTTTTTCTTCAGTAACAAACCCGGCTTCCGGAAGCAAAGACCTGAGACCTTTAACTATTCTTATTTCAGCGGTTTTATCAACATATGAAACCATATCATGAAGTCCCTTATACTCTACATGCTTTCGCTCGAATACTTGGGCCTCTTTCCGAATAAATTCACCAACTTCTTTGGATAAGGAAACTACACCGTCCGTGAGTTTTGAAAGCTCCATAGATCAGGATTTTACAGGGGTAGAATATTTATTGGCGTGTTTCAAGGACCAGAAGATACCGGCAATTCCCAGCAATACAAGAATAGTGGATATCATCTCGGCCTGAGTAAAAGCAATTCCAAATGCATGATATTGAGAGTTTACGCGGATTGTTTCAATCAGAAACCGTTCTACACCATTAAATATCAAGTAAAATGACCACATGAGGCCCGGTGTTTTAATTTTATGTCTGAATCCCCACAAAAGTGCAAATATGAACAAGCCCATAACTACCTCATAAAAAGGTGTTGGGAAGACGGGTAATGGAAGCTCATTACAAAACGACCCAGTACAGCCAGGTATCGGAACACCGCTGTTAACTACATTATGCGGATACTTAAAGGCCCATACCCAATCAGGGGCCCAGCTTAACCAAGACGGTTTAGAGGCTAGGTTTTCAATTCCCCAATCACCATCACCTGAAAGTTGACAACCTATCCTCCCAACCGCGTAGGCAAGCATCATCCCGGGACCAGAGATATCGAGCATGTGTATCCATTTGATACCATATTTATTGGCATGATAAATCACAGCAGCTCCACCCATAATTAAACCACCATAAAAGGTCAAGCCACTAAAGGACAACAGCCCACCTATCGGATCCTGAATAAAATCATCCCAATATTCCAGATTATGAAAAATTTTAGCACCAAGAAAACCCCAAATAGCAGCCCACATTAGCAATGTGCCCATAATCTGGTAAGGATGAACCAGTTCTTTTACAATTTTTGGCTGACTAAGCTGCTCTTTCTTTTTTTCTGTATATGCCAAGTAGATAAATAAACCACCTAATATTAGTCCGCCAAGGAAACTACCTCTAGAAGATAAAATGAAGCTCTGTGGATCGGCCACAAAGGCAGTATAATTTAACAAGCCATCTAGAAGTTTATAACCCACCAAAAAGCCAAAAATGCCATTAAGTACTAGTTCTTGTATTGAGGCTGGTTGACCCACTTTAACTTCACGTGTAAAAGGCAGAACAAGTCCGAGCTTTTCTTTTCTCTTAAATTCTTGAGAAAGTGCCCAATAACCGGCCGCGAAAGCTACAGCAACAAAAAATCCGAAGGTTTGAATTGGCAACGGTATGTTAATACCGGTTAAATATTCAATGAGATAGGTTATGGTTGGAAACATAGGCTAAATATACAATCTTGTTCTAATTTACAATGTTAATAAAAGCTAAAGAAATAAATCAGGATTAGAAGAAACCCTTTAGAAAATCTAAATGTTTAATGAAGCAATATTTCTGCTAGTTCAGAAATCTCCATATCACCATCAGTGGCAATGTTTTCTAGTCTTACTAAACGCATTTCATTGACCAGCAGTGGATCATATGGAGCCTTTACCTTCACATAATTACGGCTAAACCCATGCATGAAACCATTTTTATGATCAGCTTCAAAAAGAACCTCTACCGTTTTCCCTATTTGATTTTCGTAGAATGCACGACGCTTTTTTTCAGAAAGGATATGAAGCATTTTACTTCGATCGGCTCTTTGGGAACCGGGAACAGAATCCTTCATTTCTACTGCTAATGTATTTTCACGTTCTGAATAAGTAAAGACATGCAAATAAGAAATATCAAGCTCATTGAGAAAATTATAGGTATCAAGAAAGTCTTCCCTGCTTTCACCGGGAAAGCCAACAATCACGTCAACGCCGATGCAACAATCCGGCATTAATCTTTTAATTTCTGCAATCCTATCAGAATATAATTCGCGTCTATATCTACGACGCATCAAAGCAAGTATTTTATTGCTGCCGGATTGAAGCGGAATGTGAAAATGGGGAACAAACTTATTTGATAAAGAAACAAATTCAATAATCTCATTGCTAAGAAGATTTGGTTCAATGGAAGATATCCGAATCCGATCTATGCCCTCAACCTGATCCAGAGCCTGAACTAGATCATAAAATTTATCCTCTCTTTGGCCGTTTCTAACTCCGAAATCCCCAAGGTTAACACCCGTCAGCACAATTTCTTTCACACCGGAGCGGGCAATTTCATGTGCCTGTTCAATTACATTAGCGATCGTGTCGCTTCTGCTCGCCCCCCGGGCAAGTGGTATGGTACAAAAGGAACAGGTATAATCGCAACCATCCTGAACCTTTAGAAAGGTACGGGTTCTGTCTCCGATTGAATAAGAAGGAATAAAATCTTTGGTTTCGCTGATATTTTGGCTGAATATCTGTGTTTTCTCCTGCTTCGTCAAATCGCTGATAAATTCAATGATCCTGAACTTCTCCGCTGCTCCCAGCACAATATCAACCCCGGGAATTTCAGAAATTTCCTGCGGTTTTAGCTGGGCATAACAACCAACAATGGCGATGTAAGCATTTGGAGAATGTTTTAATGCCTCTTTGACAACTTTTCTGCACTTTTTATCAGCATGATCAGTAACTGAACAAGTATTAATCAGGTACACATCAGCTTTATCAGTAAAAGAAACGGTTTCAAAACCGGCGTCATTAAACTGACGCCCGATTGCCGAACTTTCTGAAAAATTGAGCTTACAGCCAAGTGTATAAAATGCAACCTTTTTATTCATATGAGGATGTAAAGATAGGGAATGTGACTGAAATGGTCAATTCTCAACTATCAACTCTCAATTGAATCCATCCCCCACTTATAAGATTCATGATCAAAACCTGCCAAATCAATCACCCTGTTAATCACGGTTTCTGCGATTTCTTCTACAGTTTTTGGGAGACTGTAAAATGATGGTGTTGCCGGACAAATAATGCCTCCAGCTTCAGTGACTGTTTTCATATTATTGATGTGGATCAGACTGTAAGGAGTTTCTCTAACTACCATGATCAATTTTCGTCTTTCTTTTAAGATAACATCCGCAGAACGTGTGATCAAATCATCAGAAACCCCGGTTGCGACACGACCAAGCGTCCCCATGGAGCAAGGGCAAACGATCATAGTGCCAAAACCCGCTGAGCCGGAAGCAAAGGGCGCCATAAAATCACGTTTGTCAAAAAACCTGAATTTGTAAGAAGAATATTCTTTATTCCCAAGTTCATGTAACCAAACATCCTTAGCATTATCAGACATGATGATTCCAATTTCAGAAATCTGATCCTGCAAACCCTGCAATTTATCAAACAAAACTTTTGCATAAATAGAACCACTTGCTCCTGTTACTGCAACAACGACTTTTTTCTTATTCATTGGATCTTTTAGCTATAATGTTCCCTATAAAACCACCTTTGACAGAGAATATATCTACTTAAATTTAAGGTTCGGATTATGTTTCAAATATCCATCAATTTTGTGGGAAAAATATAAGAAACACAACATTCACATCCAGAAACTGCCATCAGGAGGTAAAAATTCGAAATTTCATCTAAAATTCCTGATCCATGAGCTTAGTACTATTAGCTATAAATAATTAAAAATGTGTCAAAAAATGTGCAGGTATTAATCATTTGTTTAATAGATTATCTTCCATCCATCGCATAAAGTATTATTTCCGGAATTTACTTCAGAAATAAGGGATTTGAATATTTTTCATTAGCATGCCGAAGCGCTGAGGATAAATAGGCTACCTGTTCTTAAATTTCATTTTTGCCTTTTCCCTTGAACTGTAATTATAATCTTTAGCATTACTTTCTTTTTTAGCATGAAAAGCTGCTCCGCTCAATGTTTCAGTATCTTGGATCTGCTTGCTAGTTTTGATAGCCTTTTTGGGCTTATCTTTTTCGATGATTAGATCTTCCGGAAGTTCTGCAAGCGGAAGTGTTTTACCAATAGCTAGTTCAATCTTTTTGATCAGGCCAAGCTCTATATCCGTTGAAAAACTGAGTGCCAGTGTATCATTTGAAATTTCTGAATTGTTCTTCACTATCCTACCTACAAAAGTTTCCACATCGGCAGGTATCTCCAAATGGAAAATAAAAGGGATCCCTTCCAGACTCATTGATTCTTTTAGATCATCTGCAATAAGGAGAATTCTGGCATCTTCAGTTTGTTTAAAATCATCAATATGATCAAAACCCGGATGATCAAAGAACAATGGTTTATAAATGGCAATATCTTTATCAAGGTATTTGAAGAGGTTTTTGAATACCTTTTCAGCCGTGAGCCTGGTATTAACAAATACAACAACCTTACTAAATATATCCTTGTCTTTGAGAAGTAGATTAAGCAAATTCACTTTTGTGTTAAAATCAGGGACTTTATAAAGCAGCTGATCAATTGTTTCTAATTTGGATTCACCAAGATCATTTACTTCAATCAAAGCCGGCTGATTCATGAATTGATCGATCAATAAATGTAATTTATCGTGAAGAACCTCTGTAAATATCAAATGCTGACATTTTACAATGCTTCTGGCCAATTCTGCGACAGGTAATTGCATACCACGTTTCACGATCTCTGCGGCATCATCCACAATAAACATAATAATCTTATTCAGATTCAATCCGAGTTTCAGATAGATTGCTCTTGCTCTATCGGGAGTTGCTACAACAATATCAGCTCCGTCTGCAAGTACATCCATCTGAGCTTCCATTCCACCTTCAGGATATAATCCAATTATCCGAATGGTCACATTCTTATTCAATAACTCAAATCGCTCAATTACTGCTAATACATGGTCTTTATCAGGAACTAAAACCAAAGCACGAGGTGCTTCTTCCAGTCCATATTTTAGACGCATCAGGGATCCCAGAACATAGGCAGTTGTCTTTCCGGAACCTTCGGGTGCTACAGAGATCACATCTTGGCCACCTAAAATACGAGACATCGTTCTAAGCTGAATTTCTTTGGGACCTAAATAACCCGCATCAGTCATCGCTCTCAACAACGGCTTACTCAACTTCAATTTCTCTAACAACACCATGCAAACAGATTTTTAATTTTGAAATGCAAAAATAGGGAATTGTATTAGTACTTAGTAGTTAGTACAAAGTATTTAGATATCACAGCTAATAATTAAATTGAATGAATACAATAGAAAATTTTTACTGGTAAGTTTAAAATCTTGAATATAATACGGTATCTTAAAATAATTTTTAGAATATGAGCTATAGGTCAAGATACCAAAGAACCACTATGAGCGGATAAGGTGTATCCATATCTTAATCAGCGTTTATATTTTGTATTGCAAAATGACCCTCGAGGGGTCAAATGTTTATAGTAAATTCCGTTTAACCTTTTTCCCGACCCCGAAGGTGGTCGTATGTATTCAAAGTTTCCACATACAACCACCGGGGTCGGACGAACAAACGTATTTTTCTATAAACATTCGACCCATTCAGGGATATGAAATTTTTGATTATGTGGAGAAGTGTACCGGATCAAGCCCGGCATGACAGGGTAATGGTGAGAGTTTAAGAAGAATACTCCTCTAAGGCCGGAATCTACTCATTTCTCAACTATTTAGCTGTCATTGTGGCGAATGCCACGACTTCAATTTAAATAGCATTTATGCTAATTTTTTTTCTTAATGACATTGCCCTTCAAGGTCGGTTGATAAAAATTAAATTGAGGTAAACTATAGCTCCTGTCAAAAGGATTCCTCTGGAGATAGAAATAGCAATGTACTTAAGAGATTTCAGTTAATTTGATAAGAATTTAATAATATTTGATTTCCTCCTATAAGGTTCATTCTACGTCGGCTTGTCTGCCGAAAAAAGGGATGGCAATTACTTGGTAATTTAGAGTTTATGGTAAAATTTGATAATTAGTAATAAATTATAGACAACAGGTAACAGACAACTGGCAACTCATAAAAACCCTACTCCAGCAACAAAGTTTCATCTTCATCCGTTAGGCTAAGAGAAATCGTATCTGCACCTGCGATGCCTTCAATAGACCCCTTAATGCTTGAAGCATTAAGAAGCACCTTATCGAGTTGCTTTTCACGCATTTTCCACATTTTCTCCATTGCATCACGCTCTCTGTGAATGGATAAACGCATACCCATATAACCTTCACGAATGGCCTTCCATTGTTCTGAGAACTCTGTTCCAGTCAGAAAATCATAAAGCATATGCATCTTATCGCCCCTATTTTCCTGTGATTTGGAAGAATTATAAAGTCTCAAAATACCATCTCTTAAAACGTAAGCTACAGCCTTTACTTCCTCAAAAGAGCAAATCCAAACACCATCCCGCTCTCCGAAACAGTTCATACCCTTTGGATACGATTGAGTAACGATAACCGCAATGTCAACTCCCTCCTTGCGCATATCTTTCTTGAGTTTATCGATCCAGTCATTAGCAAAATCCTTTGTGCGTTTACTTTCATAAATGATCTTACCACAATCCTGACCAAATTTATTCCTGACAATCTGAATACAATCGGCACCACGAACTCCTTTACCTACCTCGCCAATCTGGTCAAATGGAAAGGTAACCCTTAATACTTCTTCCAGAATCAATTCTTGAACTTCTCCCTGCAACTGCATGGATCCCTGCTCGGCTTTTCGGCGCATTTCATCGACCAACTTTTTTTGGTCTTCTAATTTTATTTCATATTCCTTTATGCGCAACTGATACTCTGTATCTTTCAGCTGATTTTTTTCAAGTTCCTGTTTTTTGATCTGCTCAACAATCTGATCCCGCTCAGCCTGCATTTTTCTCTGTATCTCAATCTCCATCTCTTCTGCCCTAGTCTTAAGCTCCTGCTCTTTCTTTAAATATTCGAGTTCCTTCTGCCCTGCCAGTTTCAGCTTTTCCTGATTCTCCTTATTTGAATTCTCTAAAAAGCTTAATTTGTTCTCAAAATCAATGGCAATACTTTTACGTGCAGCCTCCTCGAGATTGATCTTTTCTTGGACCAATTGCTGTTCATATTGAAGCGAAAGCGCCTTTTGTTGAACCTTAAAATCCTCTTCCTTTTTCAGAAATTCCTCGTCCTTCTTCTTTTGCCAGGCGATCATCTTATCGCGCAATTCCTGTTCGTATTCTTTACCAATGGCTTCCTCAAGTGGAAACGAGTGACCGCAGGATGGACATTTTACTTCTGTTGACATAAATTAAATTTAAAATTCAAAGGCATAAATCTTACCCTTAGGTATTTATATTGCAATATACTAATATTATTAGTAATATTATATGTTGGCACGCAAAATATGGTAATGGTAATACTATCTTTTAAAATTGAACAAAATTTTATTGAGAACAGTTCATAAGAAGTATTTTTATCTAAAATTATAAAAAATTGACGAGGTCAATATTATGAATCAATTTTTTACTGATTAATTCAGAGACCATTATTAATGGATATATACGGCCAGGCATTATCAGATCAATATCGGGGTAAACTTAAAAGCAAATTATGGCTTTATAATAGTTACGGCCATCCTGAGAATATGCCTGTTGATATTTTTTTCAGACCTAAGGCAGAAATGCCCGAAATGGAAACAATTGCTATGGAAATGTGTAAAGCTAAAACTTTAGATATTGGAGCTGGGGTTGGAAGCCATGCTCTAATTTTGCAGTCCAGAGGAATTGACATCACCGCGCTAGAAATCTCTGAAAAAGCCTGTAAAATAATGAATCAAAGAGGAGTAAAAAGGGTGGTAAATGCAGATATTCTGCAATATGATTCTGAAAAATACGATACCATTTTATTACTAATGAATGGTATCGGACTTTGTGGGGATTTAGCCGGACTTCAATATTTTCTAGAATACGTCAAAAAATTATTGTTGCCATTAGGTCAGCTTATTTTTGATTCATCCGACATCGCCTATCTCTATAAGCCTGATGAATTTATTTCTAGTAATTATTATGGTGAAATTTCATATCAATATGAATATCAAAAAGTTAAGGGTAATTGGTTTAAGTGGTTATATGTAGATTTCGACACATTAAAGGCATTAGCAGAAAAATGTGGATGGCAATGTGAAATGATTTATGAAGATGAGATGGATCAGTATCTTGTACGTATGGTTCTGCTTAATGAGATCAATGAAAACAAATGATAGGCTTATATTTAGCTTGCATTAACTATCCCATTTTTAAAAGCGAATGGCAGGTGTTTAATAAACCCGATAGAAGCGGCAGCTCTCGCCCCTTCGCGGGACTAAAGCGGATAGCGGGGTTAACGTTAATCAGAAAATGAGGTTCAGCCTTTCTAAAAAATCTTATTCTTTAATTTTGAAATGCAAATTACTGTGCCTTTCGGTTATTTTAGCCCCGCTTTGCGTTCCAAGCTCCGGTGAAGAACCGGAGGCTTTACACTTCAATCGGGTTTATTTAACTTATTGCAGTATTTTATGGACAGAATTTAATAAACTATGGCAATACGTACATTTAGATTCTTTTAGAAATAAATACATAATCCAAAAGATTATAATTATTATTAATGAAATCTACTTTTTAAATATAATTTCCGGGATAAATTATAGTCCGGTATTTTTGTAATAAAACTTAAGATTATCTTCATACTGCTTTAATCTCAAACTGGATTAAATGGCTTAGTTTTATATTTTAAAGACCAAACTAAATTTTATGATTTTAAAATCTCTAACAAACTGTTTTAAGATATATTTGAAAGCATATTTTACTTTGATAGTTCAGGTACTATTAGCAGGAACACTTTTTGCCCAATTTCCTAATCACGTAATCTCAGCTCCTTCAGGAGAAGAATATGTCACAATCAAAAAGGAAGGAAAGACTGTTATTCCGAATGGCCGTTATATAAGTCCTGTAGGAAAAACGCATATGGTTGCACCCCACCCCTACGGACTAGCGATCAGCAGTGACGGAAATATTGCAATTACCGCAAATTCAGGAACCAACCCGATTTCCATCAATATCCTAAAAAATATTCTTTCTGAAAATACACAGATCATGCAAATCCCTGAATCTCCCAAAGGTGACACCGGAATTCTGGAATCGGTTTTTATGGGACTTGCAATCTCAGCAGATAATAAAATTGTTTATGTAGCAGGAGGGCAAAGCAATAAGGTTTACAAGTTTGATATTGCGAGCGGAAAAGCTTTGGGGACAATCAATTGTAGTTTTAAAAACAGTAAGGTTGATTATTCACATGGATATATTGGTGATATGGTCATGTCAAAAGATGGGCGTTTTCTTTATGCTGTGGATCAGATTGGTTTCAGAATGATTACCATCGACCTACTTGAAGAAAAGTTGATTTCGTCTACTCCTGTTGGACGATATCCCTTTGGGATATGCCTTTCAAAAGACGAAAAAACTGTTTATGTTGCTAATGTTGGAATGTTTGAATATAGCTATGTAAAAAAGAGAGTTAATGGAGAGTGGAAAAGAGGATCAATAGATGTTCCTGGTTTCGCTTATGATACTCCCGAAGCTGAAAAAGGTATTGAGACTGATACGGTTCAAATACCGGGGCTTGGC
>JBDNGV010000233.1:0-2428 GCA_041689125.1 Daejeonella sp. | reverse complement strand
TGATTGATGCTAACCTAACCAAATATGCAATTCATTTTAATGCTAACGGTCAATTTGTAAAGGCTATTACTATAAGGTAGAATTCTCTTTTGAATCTGTTTTTGAAGGCCGCTTCCTGACAAGGAGGTGGCCTTTTTTATTAATCCTGGTTTGCTGAATGCGGATAGAATCAATTTAGATTACGAATCAATTTACTGGGTTTAGGATTATTTACATAAATTGCCTACACTGATTATTTAATTTAAAATAATTGCTTATTAAACATCTTAATAAGGTTTTTAAACAACATCCTATAATAAGAAAGTATTTTCCAATGAAGTTTTCTATTCAATTTCTATTCTGTTTTTTCATTTCATTTAAGGTATTCAGTCAAACTTTTAATCCGGATTTTTCTATAATACCTAAACCGGTTGAAATAAATAAAGGGGCAGGTCATTTTACCCTTCCTGAAAATATAATAATATATGCTTCAGCAGTTCCGGAGTTAGCACAAACCATCGTGATCTTAAAGCAACATCTGTCTCTGCCCACCGGCTTTCACATTTCATCTGCAGTTAGTCCGGAAAATGCTTCTGTTAAATTATTAATCAATTCTGTTATTGATCAAAAGCTTGAGTCTGAAGGATATCACCTTTCTGTTACGACTTCTCAGGTAATTATCAAAGCAAATCAGCCTGCTGGTTTATTTTATGGAGTTCAAACATTGCTGCAGCTATTGCCAAAAGAAATCGAGAGTAAAACGCTTATTAAAAATATTAATTGGGTTATTCCATCCGTTGAAATTACTGACTATCCCAAGCTTGGCTGGAGAGGTTTAATGTTTGATGTTGCCCGACATTTTTTTACAAAAGATGAAGTGAAGCAATACATCGTTGCAATGGCTCGCTACAAATACAATGTGCTACATCTTCATCTTACGGATGATGAAGGCTGGAGGATTGAAATTAAAGGATTTCCAAAGCTGACTTCGGTTGGGGCATGGAATGTTAAAAGAGTAGGAGAGTTTGGTGATTTTATACCACCAAAAGCAGATGAACCGCGTGACTATGGTGGTTTTTATACACAGGATGATATTAGGGAGCTGGTTCAATTTGCCAAAGATCGTTTTATTAATATTTTGCCTGAGGTGGATGTTCCGGGTCATAGTCTTGCAGCCATTGCTTCATATCCTGAATTGTCATGTACACTCGAGGCCATAAAATACAAAGTAAGATCAGGAGAGAAAATCATGGACTGGTCTAGGGGGGCGCCACCAATAGCATTATTGGATAATACACTTTGCCCTGCAAATGAATTGGTTTATAGTTTTATGGATACAGTGATTACGCAACTTGCAGAACTTTTCCCATTTGAATATTTACACCTTGGAGGTGATGAAGCACCAATAAATTTTTGGCAGAAGAATGATCAGGTCAAGGCTTTAATGGCACGTGAAGGCATGAAAGACATCAAACAGGTACAGGGTTATTTTACCAGAAGAGTTGAACGGATCGTGGAGTCTAAGGGAAAAAAAATGATGGCATGGGATGAGGTACTGGAGGGGGGTGTAAGTCCATCCACTGCAGTAATGAGTTGGCGTGGAATGAAATATGGAATAGAGGCGGCACAGAATAAGCATGAAGTGGTAATGAGTCCAACAACCTATGCATATCTTGATTACATGCAATCTGACGAGATATCTGAACCCAAGGTTTATGCTTCCTTGCGACTAAGTAAATCCTATGAATTCGAGCCTGTACCTGCAGGAGTTGATCCGCAATTTATCAAAGGAGGACAGGCGAATTTATGGACGGAGCAGGTTTATAATATCCGGCAGGCAGAATATATGACCTGGCCAAGAGGTTTTGCAATTGCAGAGTCCGTTTGGTCACCAAATCAACAAAAAAATTGGCCTGACTTTTTTAGCAGGATTGAACAGCATTTTAGTCGCCTGGATATTTCTGAAACCAAATATTCTCCGGCAGTCTATGATCCCATATTTAAAGCAGGTAAAACAACCGATAACAAGTTGACAATCGATTTGAGTACTGAAATTGAAGGTTTGGATATCTATTATTCATTTGATAATTCCTTCCCCGACAGGTTTTATCCTAAATACATGGCCACACTGACTGCGCCAATTGATGCCAAACAGTTGAAGGTAATCACTTACAGAGGTAAAGAAGCTGTGGGACGAATGCTGACAATGCCCATCGCTGAATTAAAGAAGCGAGCAAGAATATATTGAATTTAAAAAAGGCGTTGAACGTTAATTCAACGGCTTTTTTGATTTTTTTTTAGGTTTACACCAAAGAATACAGCTCTTCACGCTGCTGTTTAACTACATCACTGTTGATGTATTCATCATAGGTCATCAATTTATCAATAATTCCGCCAGGTGTTAGCTCGATGATTCGGTTTGCAACAGTTTCTGTCAGCTCATGATCTC